>NZ_JAPVZK010000002.1:0-121316 GCF_041432345.1 Streptococcus sp. 27098_8_103 | reverse complement strand
TTTTATTCTACTGTTTCTTCCACAGTTTCAACGACAGTATCCACAACTACTTCTGTTGTTTCTTCATTTCCTTCTTCCTCTACTGGAGGATTAAGGTATTCTTCTTCGTTGATAGCTTGTGGTTCAAGGTTACGGTAACGTGCCATACCAGTACCTGCTGGGATAATCTTACCGATGATAACATTTTCTTTAAGTCCAAGGAGATGGTCTTTTTTACCGCGGATAGCTGCGTCAGTAAGGACACGAGTTGTTTCCTGGAAGGAAGCCGCTGACAAGAAACTATTGGTTTCAAGTGAGGCTTTGGTAATTCCCATAAGGACTGGGCGACCTGTCGCTGGAACTCCACCTGCGATAAGGACATCTTTGTTAGCATCTGTAAAGTCATTGATATCCATGAGGGTACCCATGAGAAGGTCTGTATCACCTGGATCCATGACACGGACTTTACGGATCATTTGACGAACCATTACCTCGATGTGTTTGTCACCGATTTCCACCCCTTGGCTACGGTAAACTTTTTGTACTTCACCAAGAAGGTAAGTTTCAACTGACAAGACATCACGAACTGCAAGGAGACGTTTTGGTTGGATAGAACCTTCTGTAAGAGCAGCACCACGCGCTACTTGGTCACCAACTTCAACACGCATACGAGCGGTAAATGGAACGACATATTCCCCTTCGCCAGTTTCACCCTTAACAAAGACTTTCTTGGTACGAGTTGATGCATCTTCTTCGATAGCAGTAACTTGTCCTTTAACCTCTGTGATAACCGCTTCCCCTTTAGGATTACGGGCTTCAAAGATTTCTTGGACACGAGGAAGACCCTGAGTGATATCGGTATTTGAGGCAACCCCACCCGTGTGGAAAGTACGCATTGTAAGCTGTGTACCAGGTTCCCCGATAGATTGGGCAGCGATTGTACCAACTGCTTCACCAACTTCAACCGCATCACCAGTCGCCAAGTTGATACCGTAACAGTGACGGCAGACACCGTGACGAGTGTTACATGTAAATACAGAGCGGATAGTCACTTCTTCCACACCAGCATTAACAATTTCACGCGCCTTGTCTTCTGTAATCAACTCATTTGGACCGATGATCACTGCACCAGTTTCTGGATGTTTAACGGTTTTCTTAGTGTAACGACCATTGAGACGTTCTTCAAGAGACTCGATCATCTCTTTTCCTTCTGCGATAGAGCGGATCAAGAGACCACGGTCAGTTCCACAGTCGTCCTCACGGATGATAACGTCTTGGGCAACGTCAACCAAACGACGAGTCAAGTAACCTGAGTCGGCTGTCTTAAGGGCCGTATCGGTCATACCTTTACGAGCACCGTGAGTTGAGAAGAACATTTCGAGTACTGACAAACCTTCACGGAAGTTTGAAAGGATTGGCAATTCCATGATACGTCCGTTCGGAGCAGCCATCAGACCACGCATACCGGCAAGCTGTGAGAAGTTTGAGATATTACCACGGGCTCCTGAGTCCATCATCATAACGATTGGGTTCTTAGGATCTTGGTTGGCAATCAAGCGTTTCTCTAATTTTTCACGGGCAGCACGCCATTCAGCTGTAACGGCATTGTAACGCTCGTCGTCTGTGATCATACCACGACGGAATTGTTTTGTGATTTGTTCTACACGTTTGTGTGATTCTTCAATGATTTCAGCCTTGTCATCAACGACTGGGATATCGGCGATACCCACTGTCAACCCTGCAAGAGTTGAGTGGTGGTAACCGAGGTTCTTCATGCGGTCAAGTAGGGCAGAAGTTTCTGTCGTACGGAAACGTTTGAAGATTTCAGCGATGATATTTCCAAGGTTTTTCTTCTTGAATGGAGGGTTGAGTTCAAGATTGTTAATAGCTTCCTTGATATCTCCACCAAGTGGCAAGAAGTATTTAGCTGGAACGCCTTCTGTCAAGTTGGCATTGTTTGGTTCTTGCAAGTATGGTAGACCCTCTGGCATGATGTCGTTGAAGAGGATTTTACCAACTGTTGTAAGCAAGACCTTGTGTTTTTGCTCTTCTGTCCAAGGCTTGTTGAGGCTGTCTGTTGCGATACCAACACGTGAGTGGAGGTGAACATAACCATTACGGTAAGCCATAACCGCTTCGTCACGGTCTTTGAAGACCATTCCTTCACCTTCACGACCAGCTTCTTCCATAGTCAAGTAGTAGTTACCCAAAACCATGTCCTGAGACGGAGTAACAACTGGTTTACCATCTTTGGGGTTCAAGATGTGCTCAGCAGCTAGCATCAAGATACGAGCTTCTGCTTGGGCTTCTTCTGAAAGCGGTACGTGGATGGCCATTTGGTCCCCGTCAAAGTCGGCATTGTAGGCTTCACAGACAAGCGGGTGCAAGCGAAGGGCCTTACCATCAATCAAGACTGGCTCGAAGGCTTGGATACCCAAACGGTGAAGGGTCGGTGCGCGGTTCAAAAGCACTGGGTGTTCTTTAATCACTTCTTCAAGGATATCCCAGATACGCTCATCTCCGCGTTCCACCAAGCGTTTAGCAGCTTTGACGTTTTGCACGATATCACGGGCAACAATTTCACGCATCACGAATGGTTTAAAGAGCTCGATCGCCATTTCACGTGGCACACCACATTGGTACATCTTAAGAGTTGGACCAACTGCGATAACAGAACGTCCTGAGAAGTCAACACGTTTACCGAGCAAGTTTTGACGGAAGCGTCCTTGTTTACCTTTAAGCATGTGGCTCAATGATTTCAGTGGACGGCTACCTGGTCCTGTGATTGGACGACCACGACGACCATTGTCAATCAAAGCGTCAACCGCTTCTTGAAGCATACGCTTCTCATTTTGAACGATGATACCTGGTGCATTCAACTCAAGCAAACGAGCCAAACGGTTGTTACGGTTGATAACACGGCGATACAGGTCGTTCAAGTCAGATGAGGCAAAACGGCCACCATCCAACTGCAACATTGGACGAAGATCTGGTGGAATAACTGGAAGGATGTTGAGAATCATCCATTCAGGTTTGTTTCCAGACTTGTAAAAGGCATCCAAAACATCCAAACGACGGATTGCTTTGACACGTTTTTGTCCAGTCGCTGTTTTCAACTCTTCTTTGAGTTCAGCAATCTCTTTTTCAAGATCTACTTGTTTCAAGAGGTCTTGGATAGCTTCAGCACCCATCTTGGCAACGAATGATCCATAACCATATTCACGCAAGCGCTCTCGGTATTCGCGCTCTGTCATGATAGACTTGTGCTCAAGTGGTGTATCCTTTGGATCAATCACCACATAAGCCGCAAAGTAGATAACTTCCTCGAGGGCACGAGGGCTCATATCAAGGGTCAAGCCCATACGGCTTGGAATCCCCTTGAAGTACCAGATGTGAGATACAGGAGCTTTCAATTCGATGTGCCCCATACGCTCACGACGAACTTTCGTACGCGTTACTTCAACCCCACAACGGTCACAAACAATTCCTCTGTAGCGAATGCGTTTGTATTTACCACAAGCACATTCCCAGTCTTTTGTAGGACCAAAGATAACTTCATCAAAGAGTCCTTCACGTTCTGGTTTCAAGGTACGGTAATTGATTGTTTCAGGTTTTTTGACTTCTCCATAAGACCATGAACGGACTTTACTTGGAGAAGCTAGGGTGATTTGCATACTTTTAAAACGATTTACATCAACCACTATTTCTTCCCTTTCTATTCTAAGTGAACTGCTTATTCTTCAGCAGCTTCTTCTGTTGCTTCCACTTTTGCTTCTTTCTCAGCTTCTTCAGCTTCAAAGGCTGCTTTAGCCTCTTGGGCTGCTTTTTCGCGGGCTTTTTCAAGGTCATCTACGTGGATGACATCTTCGTCCATTCCTTCATCCAAGTCGCGAAGTTCCACTTCTTGGTCATCTTCGTCTAGGACACGCATGTCTAGACCAAGAGATTGCAATTCTTTGACAAGAACTCGGAAGGATTCTGGAACACCTGGTTTTGGAATTGGTTTTCCTTTTGTAATAGCTTCATAAGCTTTCAAACGTCCGTTGATATCGTCAGACTTGTAAGTCAAGATTTCTTGAAGAACATTTGACGCACCGTAGGCTTCAAGAGCCCAAACCTCCATCTCACCGAAACGTTGTCCACCAAACTGAGCTTTACCTCCGAGTGGTTGTTGGGTAACAGTTGAGTATGGCCCGACTGAACGAGCGTGCAATTTATCGTCAACCATGTGGTGGAGTTTAATCATGTACATGACTCCGACAGAAACACGGTTATCAAACGGCTCCCCAGTACGTCCATCGTAAAGGATTGTTTTGGCATCGCTATCCATACCAGCTTCTTTAACAGTTGACCAAAGGTCTTCAGAACTTGCTCCGTCAAAGACTGGTGTTGCGATATGAATACCAAGAGTACGAGCAGCCATACCAAGGTGGAGCTCCATAACCTGACCGATATTCATACGTGATGGCACCCCAAGTGGGTTCAACATGATATCGACTGGAGTTCCGTCTGGAAGGTAAGGCATGTCTTCTACAGGAACGATACGAGAGACAACCCCTTTATTTCCGTGACGTCCGGCCATCTTATCTCCGACCTTGATCTTACGTTTTTGAGCGATGTAGACGCGAACCAGCATATTAACACCTGATTGCAACTCATCTCCATTTGCACGTGTAAAGATCTTAACATCACGAACGACACCATCGGCACCGTGTGGTACACGAAGAGAAGTATCACGCACTTCACGAGATTTATCTCCGAAGATAGCGTGCAAGAGACGTTCTTCAGCTGAAAGGTCTTTCTCACCCTTAGGTGTTACTTTACCTACAAGGATGTCGCCTTCTTTAACCTCAGCACCGATACGGATAATACCCATTTCATCAAGGTCTTTAAGAGCGTCTTCCCCAACGTTTGGAATTTCACGAGTAATTTCTTCAGGCCCAAGCTTTGTATCGCGCGTTTCTGATTCGTATTCTTCAAGGTGAACAGATGTGTAGACATCGTCTTTAACCAAGCGTTCGCTCATGATAACAGCATCCTCGAAGTTGTAACCTTCCCAAGTCATGTAGGCAACGATTGGGTTTTGTCCAAGCGCCATTTCTCCATTTTCCATAGAAGGTCCGTCAGCAATGAAATCGCCTTTTTCAACGACATCTCCAACTTTTACGAGAGTGCGTTGGTTGTAAGCAGTACCTGAGTTTGAACGACGGAATTTTTGGATGTGGTAAACATCCAATGAACCATCTTCACGACGAACTTCTACCTTGTCAGCATCTGCATAGGTAACTTTACCGTCATACTGAGCAATCACAGCCGCTCCTGAATCGTGGGCTGCTTGGTATTCCATACCAGTACCAACGTAAGGTGCTTTAGGATTAATCAATGGCACGGCCTGACGTTGCATGTTAGCTCCCATGAGGGCACGGTTTGAGTCATCGTTTTCCAAGAAAGGAATACATGCTGTCGCAACGGCAACTACCTGTTTTGGTGATACGTCCATGTAGTCAACAACATTAGCTGGATACTCTTGGTTAACCCCTTGGTGACGTCCCATGACAACTTTCTCAGCAAAGGTTCCATCTTCATTCAGACGAGAATTAGCCTGTGCTACAGTATATTCATCTTCTTCATCGGCTGTCAACCAAACGATTTCGTTCGTAACAACACCTGTTTCACGGTCAACCTTACGGTATGGTGTTTGAACAAAACCATACTTATTCAAGTGTCCGTATGATGACAAGTTGTTGATCAAACCGATGTTAGGTCCTTCAGGTGTCTCGATTGGACACATACGGCCATAGTGAGTATAGTGCACGTCACGTACTTCATATCCAGCACGGTCACGTGTCAAACCACCAGGTCCTAAGGCTGACAAACGGCGTTTGTGAGACAGCTCAGAAAGCGGGTTGTGTTGGTCCATGAACTGTGACAACTGTGATGAACCAAAGAACTCTTTAACCGCAGCTGTTACAGGACGGATATTGATAATTTGTTGTGGTGTCAAGACTTCGTTGTCCTGAACAGACATACGTTCACGGACATTACGTTCCATACGAGAAAGTCCAAGACGTACTTGGTTGGCAAGCAATTCACCAACCGCACGGATACGACGGTTCCCAAGGTGGTCGATGTCATCTACACGGCCAAGTCCTTCAGCCAAGTTGAGGAAGTAGCTCATCTCAGCAAGGATATCTGCAGGAGTGACGATACGAACCTTGTCATCTGGATTAGCATTACCAATGATTGTTACGACGCGGTCTGGATCAGTTGGTGCAACAACCTTGAATTTTTGAAGAACAACTGGCTCAGTCACAACGGCTGCATCATTTGGAATGTAGACAATCTTGTTCAAGTCGCCATCCAAATGGCTTTCAATGCTTTCAATCACGCTACGAGTCATGATTGTACCAGCTTCTACCAAGATTTCTCCAGTTTCAGGATCTACCAATGGCTCTGCAATAGTTTGGTTAAGCAAGCGTGTTTTAACATTGAGTTTTTTATTGATTTTGTAACGACCGACTGCTGCTAAATCATAGCGACGTGGGTCAAAGAAGCGTGCCACAAGCAAGCTACGTGAGCTTTCAGCAGTCTTAGGCTCACCTGGACGAAGACGTTCGTAAATTTCTTTCAAAGCTTCGTCGGTACGAGAGTCCATTGGATTCTTGTGAATATCTTTTTCAACAGTGTTGCGAACCAATTCGCTATCACCAAAGATATCAAAAATTTCATCATCACCTGAGAAACCAAGAGCACGAACCAAGGTTGTAAATGGAATCTTACGAGTACGGTCGATACGAGTGTAGGCGATATCTTTTGAGTCACTTTCAAGTTCCAACCAAGCTCCACGGTTAGGGATAACAGTTGAACCGTAGCCCACTTTACCGTTTTTATCAACTTTATCGTTAAAGTAAACACCTGGTGAGCGGACCAACTGAGATACGATGATACGTTCACCACCATTGATGATGAAAGTACCCATTTCTGTCATGATTGGGAAATCACCAAAGAAAACTTCTTGAGTTTTGATTTCGCCTGTTTCTTTATTGATCAAGCGGAAGGTTACAAAAATTGGTGCTGAGTAGCTAGCATCGTGGATACGAGCTTCTTCTAGCGTGTATTTTGGTTCCTTGATTTCATATCCAACAAATTCCAACTCCATCGTGTCTGTGAAGTTTGAAATTGGCAATACATCTTCAAACACTTCCTTAAGACCATGGTCTAGGAAATCTTTGAATGAGTCAGTTTGAATTTCAATCAAATTTGGTAAGTCAAGAACTTCTTTGATTCTTGAAAAACTACGACGGGTACGATGTTTCCCGTATTGAACGTCATGTCCTGCCAAGATGATTCTCCTTTGTAAATAAGTTCCAAGCCCTGTCGATCAGGCTTTTCTAATCGTCATATGGTTTTAAAAACCCTTATCACCGTGTCCTCTTGATAAATTTTCAGAATCTTTAAGTCTTTGTTACAAGTACTCAAAATCCTGAAAAAAAGCACAAAAAGAGCAGCTAAATCTGACTTTTTCAGAAGATTTAACTGCTGTGAGCCTTGTCTGGACAATATTTCAGACAAAACCTACGACAAATGATTATTCATATTATACCCTATTTAGCTAGATTTTTCAAGGGGATTGACGAATTTTTGACAAAATCTTTTCCTATAAAAAAATTAAATTCAACTATTACTTTACGAAGTTCATTTTCAACCTAATTACCCAAAAAGAATATAGTAAATTACGGTTATCCTATTTTATCTTAGCCCATTTTTCTTGACTTTACTTGGTTTTTCTTTTAATATATATGTATAAATATATAAGGAGGTTTATTATGGATATTTTGCTTTCTGAAACAGAAGAGAATTTGCTAGTGTTACTGGAAGAATTGACCAAACACCAGGATTGGATACAAGATTCATCTTTGTCAGAAAATCTGAATCTGTCAGCAGAAGAATTGCAAGAACACCTTTCTTTGCTCGAGCAATTATTCCCAAACCTCCTTATTCGATCAACAAAAGAAGGTATTCAGTTGCAGTTTGAAGCCCGAAACTCTTTAGACCCTAGAATTGCTATCTTTGAACAATCTGCAACCTACTCTTTTTTGAACTATCTGTTTTTCAAAGAGGAGCAATCACTTGACCAAATATGCCAGGCACTTTCGACTAATCCAGAGCAGATTGAGGGAATCATCCAGCATCTAAACACACTCCTCCCCCAACACTATAATATCAGTATCCAACCTTCCCCTTTAGCCTTGGAGGGAGCAGAAGAAGACATCCGCGCCTTTTATCTGGACTACTTTAGTCAAAGTTACAGTTTTCTTGATTGGCCCTTTCCTTCTATTTCTGAAGAATAGCTCACTCAGCTGATTCAGCTATTTTTAAAGGCCCAACAAGTTTCACCTAACCTCAGTAGCTTACGGCAAATCAAGTACACCCTGGCTATTAATTTGGAGCGGTTAAATAAAGGACGTTTCATCGAAAAGCCTACTCCTCTTTTAACCAGTCACTACAGCTCCCTCATGCAAATTCCGCAGTTTGCACAAGAGATCAAAAAGCTGGCTAAAAAACTCCATTTTGAACCTACAAAGGAAACACTGGAACAGCTATTTTCAACCCCAGTAAAGTCTCCTCGAATAATAAATAAGCCTAGTAATAGAGCCCTAGGAGACATTCATCAGATTCAAAAATCCTATCGTTTATTGAGTCAAATCTTAGAAGAATTATCTAAAGAATTTCACCTACAGATTGCAAATCGCGAAGAATTGATTTGGCTCCTCCACTACACTGCCAAAGCTGATTTTCTACACCCACTTAGCAGCAAGTCTCTTGAAAAACAGAAGTCTCTACTTTTAACCAATTATCAAAAAGAATTTCCAAAACTATTTGAAGTAAGTAAAAATAAATTTCAGACGTATCTAGCTGAGATTGGTCTAGAGAGTCACCCAAGTAAACTACAAGAGCTAGTTTATGCCTTTTCTATCCAAGGGCAACGAATTTTAGTCCAATTACTTCAAAAACTTCCCAAAATACGTGTTTTAGTCATTAGTCATTTGGATAGTCATCACGCACAAAACCTTATCGACACCCTTGCTCACTACGGCAATAATCTCTATCTCTTTGATTCTTGGGAAGAATCTACGATTTCTTTCTCAATTCTCAATCAAATTCCTCACGATATTATTATCACTACCTTTCCTGTCACCAACTCTCCTAAACCACTTATCTACAATCGTAACTTCTCTACTTCAGAATTATTTCATCACCTTCACCTTCTTGCTTCTCAAATTCATAAAGAAAGACTGGCTTAATCGTAACAAAATTTGTTGCGATTTTTTCTTTTATTTTAATTTTAGGAAAACGCTTGCATCTTATTTTACTAAGTGCTATACTGATGATAGAAATTTATTGATTGGAGAATCATTATGAGAAAAATACCATCTCAAACTGAGAAAAAAATGGTTTACAGCATCCGTTCCCTCAAAAATGGAACTGGTTCTGTCCTTATTGGAGCAAGCCTTATTCTGCTTGCCATGGCTACACCAACTATCTCAGCAAACGAAAATACACCAACCACTAACGAACCCAGCAACAGAAATACGACCTCCCTTACTCAACCTCTTACTGATGCAACAAACATCGCTGGCAAGAACGAAAGCGATTTTTCTTCACCCGATAGTGCAAACGCTTCCCTAAAGAAAACAGAAGAAAAACCTGCAACAGAGCCAACTACTCCTGCTGCAACTCCCGCCGATTCAGCCCCACAAACCGGACAAGATCGTTCAAGTGAACCAACTACTTCTACGAGTCCAGTAACGACTGAAACTAAGACAGAAGAGCCAATCGAAGACAACTACTTCCGCATCCATGTCAAAAAACTCCCTGAAGAAAACAAGGATAGTCAAGGACTATGGACTTGGGACGATGTTGAAAAACCTTCTGAAAATTGGCCGAACGGAGCCTTGTCCTTCAAGGATGCCAAAAAAGATGACTATGGCTACTACCTAGATGTCAAATTAAAGGGAGAACAAGCCAAGAAAATTAGCTTCCTCATCAATAATACAGCTGGGAAAAATCTAACCGGCGATAAATCAGTAGAAAAACTGGCACCAAAGATGAATAAGGCTTGGTTGGACCAAGATAACAAGGTTTTCTCTTACGAACCACAGCCTGCAGGAACTATTCGTGTCAACTACTACCGCACAGATGGCAACTATGACAAGAAGTCTCTCTGGTACTGGGGAGATGTGAAAGAGCCAAGTAGTGGTGAATGGCCTAATGGAACAGACTTTACGGCTACAGGCAAATATGGTCGCTATATCGATATTCCACTCAAAGATGCAGCTAAAGACCTTGGATTTTTATTACTAGACAGAAACAAACAAGGAGACGATGTGAAAATCCGTAAAGAAGATTATAAGTTCACAGATTTAAAAAATCATAGCCAAATTTTCCTCAAAGACGATGATGAAACCATCTACACCAACCCCTACTATGTGCACGATATCCGCATGACAGGAGCCCAACACGTAGGTACTTCTAGCATTGAGAGTAGTTTTTCAACACTTGTCGGTGCTAAAAAAGAGGATATCCTCAAACACTCTAACATCACTAATCACCTAGGAAACAAAGTAGCTATTACTGATGTTGCAATAGATGAAGCTGGTAAGAAAGTGACCTACAGCGGAGATTTCTCGGACACAAAACATCCATATACTGTTAGCTACAATTCCGACCAATTCACTACCAAAACAAGCTGGCGACTTAAAGATGAGACATACAGTTATGATGGCAAACTTGGAGCTGACTTAAAAGAAGAAGGAAAACAGGTTGATTTAACCCTTTGGTCACCAAGTGCTGATAAGGTTTCTGTCGTTGTCTACGACAAGAATGACCCTGAAAAAGTGGTTGGAACTGTCGCTCTTGAAAAAGGGGAAAGAGGAACTTGGAAACAAACTCTAGATAGCACAAATAAATTAGGAATCACAGATTTCACTGGCTACTATTATCAATACCAAATTGAACGTCAAGGTAAAACTGTTCTTGCACTCGATCCTTACGCTAAGTCCCTCGCTGCTTGGAATAGTGATCTTGCAAAAACAGACGCTTCCCATAAAGTGGCTAAAGCCGCCTTTGTAGATCCAGCCAAACTAGGACCTCAAGACTTGACTTATGGTAAGATTCACAACTTCAAGACTCGTGAAGATGCCGTTATCTACGAAGCTCATGTGCGTGACTTCACTTCAGATCCCGCTATCGCAAAAGACTTGACCAAACCATTTGGTACCTTTGAAGCCTTTATTGAAAAACTAGACTACCTCAAAGACTTGGGTGTAACCCACATCCAGCTCCTTCCCGTCTTGTCTTACTACTTTGTCAATGAATTGAAAAACCATGAACGCTTGTCTGACTATGCTTCAAGCAACAGCAACTACAACTGGGGATATGACCCTCAAAACTACTTCTCCTTGACTGGTATGTATTCAAGCGATCCTAAAAATCCAGAAAAACGAATCGCAGAATTTAAAAACCTCATCAACGAAATCCACAAACGTGGCATGGGAGCTATCCTGGATGTAGTGTATAACCATACAGCTAAAGTCGATATCTTTGAAGATTTAGAACCAAACTACTACCACTTTATGGATGCTGATGGGACACCTCGCACTAGCTTTGGTGGTGGACGTTTGGGAACAACCCATCATATGACCAAACGACTCCTAGTTGACTCTATCAAATATCTAGTTGATACCTACAAAGTGGATGGATTCCGCTTCGATATGATGGGAGACCATGATGCAGCTTCTATCGAAGAAGCGTACAAGGCTGCACGCGCCCTCAATCCAAACCTCATCATGCTTGGTGAAGGTTGGAGAACCTATGCTGGTGATGAAAATATGCCTACTAAAGCTGCTGACCAAGATTGGATGAAACATACTGATACTGTCGCTGTCTTTTCAGATGACATCCGTAACAACCTCAAGTCTGGTTATCCAAACGAAGGTCAACCTGCCTTTATCACAGGTGGCAAGCGTGATATCAACACCATCTTTAAAAATCTCATTGCTCAGCCAACCAACTTTGAAGCTGACAGCCCTGGAGATGTCATCCAATACATCGCAGCCCATGATAACTTGACCCTCTTTGACATCATCGCCCAGTCTATCAAAAAAGATCCAAGCAAGGCTGAGAACTATGCTGAAATTCACCGTCGTTTGCGACTTGGAAATCTCATGGTCTTGACAGCTCAAGGAACTCCGTTTATCCACTCTGGTCAGGAATATGGTCGCACCAAACAATTCCGTGACCCAGCCTACAAGACTCCAGTAGCGGAGGATAAGGTTCCAAACAAATCTCACTTGTTGCGTGATAAGGATGGCAATCCATTTGACTATCCTTACTTCATCCATGACTCTTACGATTCGAGTGATGCAGTTAACAAGTTTGACTGGACTAAGGCTACAGATGGTAAAGCTTATCCTGAAAACGTCAAGAGTCGTGACTATATGAAAGGTTTGATTGCCCTTCGTCAATCTACAGATGCCTTCCGACTTAAGAGTCTTCAAGATATCAAAGACCGTGTCCACCTCATCACTGTTCCAGGCCAAAATGGTGTGGAAAAAGAGGATGTGGTAATTGGCTACCAAATTACTGCTCCAAACGGTGATATCTACGCAGTCTTTGTCAATGCTGACGAAAAAGCCCGCGAATTTAATTTGGGAACCGCCTTTGCCCACCTCAGAAATGCTGAAGTTTTAGCAGATGAAAACCAAGCAGGACCAGTAGGAATTGCCAACCCGAAAGGACTTGAATGGACTGAAAAAGGCTTGAAATTAAATGCCCTTACAGCCACTGTTCTTCGAGTCTCTCAAAGTCGTCCAGCTATGGAAGATAAACCAGAATTTGACCTTTCTAGCTTAAAACAAGAACACGGTCAAAATAACAGCCAAGACAATATGTCAAACCGAGTAGTCAAACCGGAACAGCAAACTCCAGCTCCACAAACTAAACCTGATTCTACTAAACCAGATGAAAATATAGCTGATACAGAAGATAAACCTAGCCAAGTTACAACTGATTCACAAGCTGAACAACCAGCACAAGAAGCACAACCAGCATCTGTAAGTAAAGCTGTTCGAAACGAATCGGTAGAAAACTCTAGCAAGGAAAATATACCTGCAACCCCAGCTAAACAAGCTGAACTTCCAAATACAGGAACCAAAAACGATAACAAACTCCTGTTGGCAGGAATCAGTCTCCTTGCCCTTCTAGGTCTCGGGTTCTTGTTAAAAAACAAAAAAGAGAACTAAACTAGCCCTCCTATAGAACAATCCCCCGAGCCTCAATGATCGGGGGATTGATTTTTGCTCTGATAATCTTAACTATCAAATCATATATTCTACACTATAGGAAGCATCCGAAAGTATTCGTGCCAAAAATTGCTTGGTTCGTTCTTCTTTTGGACGACTAAAGAATTGATGGGCATTATTTTCTTCAACAATTTTCCCACCGTCCATAAAAATAACATGATTGGCTACATCTCTAGCAAAACCCATCTCATGAGTCACTACTACCATAGTAACTCCTTCTTTAGCTAACTGTTTTAAAACACCCAAAACATCCCCTACCAACTCTGGATCCAAGGCCGATGTTGGCTCATCTAATAAAATGACCTCTGGTTTCACAGCGATGGCACGCGCAATGCCAATTCGTTGTTGCTGGCCTCCAGAAAGCTGAGAAGGATAATAATCTTTATAAGCTAGTAAACCAACTTTTTCTAAGGCAGCTTCCGCACGTTTGGTTGCTTCTTCCTTAGGAATTTTCCGAGCAATTACCAAGCCCTCTAAAATATTTTCCAAGGCGGTCTTATTAGCAAATAAATTATAATGTTGGAAAACGAAGGCTGTCTTCTGGCGAATTTCTAAAATATCTTTTTTGGTCAATTTGCCAAGATCGTAGTCTTTGTCAGCAAGCTTCAAAGAGCCACTATCGGCTTTTTCTAAATGATTGAGACATCTGAGAAAAGTCGTTTTACCTGATCCAGATGGCCCCAATATTACAACCACATCCCCTTGGTTGACCTTGAGATTAACATCTTCTAAGACTTGTCTGTCTCCAAATTTTTTTGCAACATGTTCTACTTGTAACATTGTCTCCTCCTATGCTAAACCTGTACGGGGCACTACTTGTCCCTGTTCTCTTCGAATATAGCGTTTCTCTAAGAGTGAAAAACCCCATTGAATCAAACCGCAAATAAGAATGTACTGTAAAAAGATAACAAAGTATGATTCAAAATACTGATAACCATAAGAGGCTTCAACACGGGCAATAGCTGTAATATCCTTAATGGTCATCACAAAAACCAAAGAGGTTCCTTTTACAATATTTATAACTAGATTAGCCAGATTGGGCAGGGCTGATCGCAAGGCCTGTGGAAAAATAATCCTCACATAAGCTTGACTAGTGGTTAAGCCAATCGCTTGTGCAGCTTCTAATTGTCCCTTATCCACAGTCAAAATAGCCGAACGTAAGATTTCTGATAAACTACCTGTTGTCATCAGGCTATAGATAATAAAAGCATAATAGATCGGATTGAGTTTAAAGATGTCAACATCACTTCCTATGCTTTTGAGAAATTGATTGAGCAAACTCGGAAACAAACTATAAAAGAAAAGAATCAGCAAAATCGGAGGTGTTGCTCTTATAAAAGCTAGATACACGAGCGAGAAAGTTCGAACACCTTTGACTTTATATATTTGTCCCAGAGCTAAAAACAAGGCTGGTAGAAAACTTAAGACCATGGCTACAATCATGATAATCAAAGTGGTCGGTACCCCTTTTAAGGTCTCTAAAAAGGTTTTTGCAATATAGTCTAAATCCATATCCTATCTCCCTTTCGTTTCCAAAGATTTTTCTAACAAGCGACTCAAGAAGGAAACAGCCAAAGCTACACCCCAATAAAGAATGGCAACCGCTGTATAGGTTTCAAGAGAGTAATTCCCCAAATTGCGACTGATTAAGAGATTCCCAGCCCCCATGACATCCACAAAACCAATCGTATAGGCTAGGGCAGCGTCCCGCATCAAATTTAGAATAGCGGTCGTCATATTTGGAAGAGCCACTTGAAAAGCCTGAGGAAAAATGATTCTCCAAAATGTCTGACTAGGGGTCAGACCAATACTGACTCCAGCCTCCATCTGACCTTTGGGAATTGCCTGATAGGACGCCTTAAATACTTCTGCAATGATAGCCGCAAATAGTAAGACCATGGTGAATAAGACGAAAACCGTCTTAGACCAGTTGTTGATGTCTAAATTCAGCCACCATTTTAAAAATTCAGGTAAACCATAAAAAACTAAAAACAGTAAGACAATGGGGGGAGTACAGCGAAGAGTGAAAATATAGCCCTTGGAAAGACCTGCAAAAGTCTTATCTTCTCCCACTTGAGCCCAAGCCAATAAGCCACCGAAAAGGGAACCGAGGATTGTAGTAAAAAAGAGAATGGACAAGGTCATCGGAAGAGCCTGCCATAAGGTTGGTAAAAATTGGAACACTCTTGAAAAATCATATGAAACCATATAAACCTCTTTCTAATACTCAATAAAAATCAAAAAGCAAACTAGCCGCAGGTTGCTCAAAACAGTGTTTTGAGGTTGTGGATAGAACTGACGAAGTCAGTAACCATACCTACGGCAAGGCGACGTTGACGCGGTTTGAAGAGATTTTCGAAGAGTATAACATGCCTGATTGTTCATCTAATCTTTATCAACGTAGCTAAAGACGTCTTCTTTAAAGTATTTTTGAGAAAGCTTAGCTAAAGTACCGTCTTCTTTTAATCCTTTAATCGCTTTTTCATACTCTTTAGCAAACTTCTCACCCTTTTCATCACGGTGAATTAATGGATAGGTTGGAATTCCTTTATAAGGGAACCAGCTAAGTTTGTCCGCATATTGGTGGTAAGAACCATCCTCTGCTGTCACTGCTTTTTCAAAAGACAACTTGATATCAAAGAAGGCATCATATCGTCCTTCTAAAACCCAAGCATAAGCATCTGCCACCTTGAAGGATTCAGCAGCTGTCAACTCAATTGGTGTATCCTTATGCTTCTCGTTATAACTATTGATGACATTCCACTGGGCATTTTGAGGAGAGATGGGTACTAATTTTCCTTTATTTTTGGCAAAATCATCAATATTCTTATATTTGGCTTCATCTTCTTTTCTAACAGTAAAACCAATAATGCTGGCACCTACTGGCTCAGATGGAATAATAAATTTCTTAGCCCGTTCATCTGTATACCAAGCACCTTTAGTTCCAATATCGTACTTGCCAGACTCAAGTCCAATCAAGAGATCATCATCACTAGTTCCAGTATACTCAAATTTATAATCTGCTAATTTCTCATCAACCGCCTTTAAAACAGCGACTTCATAACCATCTGATTCCCCTTTTTCGTCAATAAAATCATAAGGGACATAGTTTTGAGTATGGGCAACTTTTAAAGTTGTTACTTGTCCAGATGAAACTGCATCTGCACCTTTAGCAGATGCTCCCGCCAAAGTTCTACCAATAATCGTTGCTCCAAGCACTGCCGCAACCGCAACTCCACCAATAATCCATGTTTTCTTACTCATATTCTTCTCCTTTATTTATCTAATGCCTCTCTCACCCACTGGATACGCTCCACTGCAATATCACTCGGAATGGTACAATCTGCTCCAAGTATGAAGCCCTCTTTTCCTGTTTCTTCTACCAATCGTTTGGTTTCAGCTTGAATTTCTTCCTTACTGCCTCGATAAAGAAGGCCATCTTTACCGTTTTCAAATCCTCCCAGAACAGCACGACCCTTGAAAATCTCACGACCTTCTTTTAGGCTAATTCCTTCTGGACCAACTGCCCAGTTAAAAACATGAGCTGGATAGTCGGCAAAGATATGAATATCGTTTCGAGCTCCTTCATAGCCACAGATATGAAGGATATTTACCCCACCAACCGACTTAGCCGCTTTTAAAACAGTCAGTTCACTCGGTGCAATAATCTCCTGATAGGCTTCAGCAGAAACACGCGCATCCTGAATACTTTGCACACTGAGATAAATACCGTCTGCTCCTGCATCTTTAATAATAGCTTGACTCAAGCTAGCGATATCTTGCGCAATCACATCAAGGACTTTTTTCAATTTCTGAGAATCTTGAACTAAGAAATCTGCAATGAGATCATCTCCACCAGACACTTCTCCAAGTAACCATTTGAGGTAGGTCACAGGCGCAAAAATATTGTAAATAGCAACAATATCTTCCGTAAACTCCTGCTTAATCTTCTTCACTAATTCTACCTGCTCTCTAATCCACGGATGATCTTCACCCAGAGGTTGAATCTCTGCCAACTCTTGGAGTGACTTTCCTTTGGCAATAACTGGATTTGGATAAGCAAAATAGCCATCACTCATCAACTTGATAAAGTCTGGATGTAGGTCACGGATAAAACGTTTGTGACCTTGTATGTTCTTTTCAATAATCACAGGATTGGAAAATCCCTTTAACCATTCCTCTTCTGATGTAAAGTGGTGCCAAAAACCTACAGGTACACGGTCAACCACTTCTCCTCTAAATGCTTTTAAAACCCATTCTCTTTTTTCTGACATCTCTATTCTCCATTTCTTTCTTTTTCAACTAATAAAACACTGGCAATATCATTGGTTTGAATAAAGCGAAGACTTCTCTTCTGAAAATCCTGAATCCCATGACAACTTGGCCCTTCCTTACAAGTAAGTCCCTTTGTAAGACTGATCGCAAGTAAGATGACAAAGCCGAGGGCCGTCCCTACCAATAGCCACTTTTTTCTTTTCATAAGGCCCTCCTATTCTAAAATAGCAGCCTGACGAATCCAGTCCAATCGTTCTAATTCAAAGTCATCTGGAACCGTGCAATCCGCTCCAAGAAGGACTCCTCTAGTCCCAGCTTCAGCCAACAAGCGTTTGGTTTCCTCTTGTAGTTTAGCCTTGCTACCTCCATAAAGCAGGCTCTGCTTTCCATTTTCAAAACCACCCAAGACCGCTTTGCCATGAAATAGCTCCTGACCTTGAGGTAAGCTGACTGCTTCATGGTGGGTTGCCCAATTGAAAACTTGGGCTGGATAATCTTTGAAAATAGTCACATTGTTACTGGCACCTTGGAAACCGCAGATATGCAGGATATTTACCCCACCTACCTGATTGGCAGCTTCTAAAACCTTTATGTTGCTTGGCTCAATATAGGTCTGATACAATTCTGCTGTGATGCGCTCATCCTGAATTTCTTGTGTACTGAGGTAAATCCCATCTGCTCCACCATACTGAATGATTGCCTTAGTTAGGATAGCGATATCCTCAGCTATCACATCTAAAATCTCCCTGAATAGCTCTGGATTTTCAAGAAAAAGATCTGCAACCTCCCTATCACCTCTAGAAGTTTCTGTACGAAACCAGCGTTTCAGGTAGGAAATTGGAGAAAAAATATTGTAAAACGATGCAATGTCCTCAGTGAAGGTCGCTCGAATGGCTTGTACCACCTCTACTTGTTGCTGAATCCAAGGATGATTTTCACCAATCGACTCAATAGAGGCCAACTCCTGAATACTTGCAACCGAAGGATTATAGACATTACTTGGATAAATGAAAAATCCGTCACTCATCATTTTGACAAAATCAGGATGAATTCTTTCAACGTACTGCCGATGTCCCTCTACACTTTTTTGAAAGATACGTGGATTATTTAAACCTCGTCCTTTTTCCTCAAGTGTTACAAAATGAAACCAAAAGCCTACAGGAACCCGTTCCACTTCTTCTCCTCGGATAGCTCTAAAAACTAGCTCTCTTTTACTTGTCATACTTTTCTCCTTCCATTTGGATTGAAACCATCTTACCACTCCTTTTGACCTTTTCCCAATATATATTGACTATCGACTTGATTGGGATTGTTTATATCAATAACGAAAAGAATCTCTGGAAAGCTTGATTTTACTAGCTTTCCAGAGATTCTTTTCTGTTTATTACTTTTTTAAAAATAGTTGTTATATAGATTTTTTATCAGCTTGATTAGGATTTTTTATTAAGCCTCTTTCATTGCAAAGTAAGCCCGGACTTTGGGTGCTACTTGTGTTCCGAATAGTTCAATAGCTCTTAGGACTTGTTTATGAGGCATGGAACCAAGAGGTAGGTGCAACATAAAACGATCCAAACTTAAATCCTCAATCATGCGAATCAATTTTTCTGCCACCTGATCTGGATTGCCCACAGACATGGCACCATTTGGTCCAACTTGCTCCAAATATTGTTCATAACGCAATTCCTGCCAATGTGGACGGTCTTTGGAAATAGCATCCACTACTTGCTTGGTCGGATGGAAATAATCTTTCACAGCCTGCTCTCCATCCTCAGCAATCCAACCCCAAGAATGGGCTCCGACCTTCAGTTCATGACTGGCATGCCCCGCTTCGCTCCCAATCTCACGATAAGCCTGAATCAACTTTTTAAAATAACGCGGATTGCCACCAATAATGGCATAGACAATCGGTAGACCTGCCTGAGCAATCTTCACTGTTGATTCAACATGACCACCTGTCGCTATCCACAAGGGTAATTTGTCCTGAACCGGACGAGGATAAACTTCCTTGCCAGAAATCGTTTGGGTCAATTGACCTTGCCAGTCTAGCTTGGTCTTTTCATTGACTAACTGAAGCAAGTCTAATTTCTCATCAAAGAGAGCTTCGTAGTCTTTCAAATCATATCCAAACAGAGGAAATGATTCCGTGAAAGAACCCCTTCCGGCCATAATCTCCGCACGTCCATTAGACAAAGCATCAATAGTGGCATACTGTTGGAACAAGCGAATCGGATCCATACTTGAGAGAATGCTGACTGCACTGGTCAAACGGATTTTCTTGGTATTGACTGCCCCAGCTGCCAGGACAATCTCTGGGGCAGATACTGCAAAGTCTTCCCGATGATGTTCCCCAATCCCATATACATCCAAACCAACCTTGTCAGCCAGTTCAATCTCTGCCACCAACTGACGAATGCGTTCGGCATGACTGTAAGTTTGCCCAGTTCCTTCAAGCTCAGTTGTTTCCCCAAATGTTGAAATTCCCAATTCTACCACAGTGATTCTCCTTGTCTACCTCTGTCCTTCAATTTGACAAATTATTCTAACACTCAATGAAAATCAAAGAGCAAACTAGGAAGCTAGCCGCAGGCTGTACTTAAGTACGGCAAGGTGAAACTGACGTGGTTTGAATTTGATTTTCGAAGAGTATAACACGAATCTTGAGTACAAGCAACCCATTTGCTCACAAGAAAAAGCCTAGATAACTAGACTTTTTTAGCTTATTCTACCGTTACTGATTTAGCAAGATTACGTGGTTTGTCCACATCAAGGCCACGGTGGAGTGTTGCAAAATAAGCGACTAATTGCGTTGGCACAACCATTGAAATTGGTGAGAGGTATGGATGTACAGTCGTAAGGACGATATCGTCTGTATCTTTGGCAACATTTTCTTCTGCAATAGTGAGGACTTTGGCACCACGGGCTGCCACTTCTTGGATATTTCCGCGAGTATGGTTAGCAAGGACTGGATCTGACAAGAGAGCCAAGACAGGCGTTCCTTCTTCAATCAAGGCAATAGTTCCGTGCTTGAGTTCTCCTGCCGCAAAGCCTTCACACTGGATGTAAGAAATCTCTTTGAGTTTAAGGCTTGCTTCCATAGCTACGTAGTAATCTTGACCACGCCCAATATAAAAGGAGTTGCGAGTTGTTTCAAGAAGCTCACGAACCTTGGCTTCAATGGTTTCTTTCTCTGAAAGAGTTGATTCGATAGACTGAGCTACAATTGACAATTCATGAACCAAGTCAAAGTCTTGCGCTTTAGCATTGCCGTTCGCTTCTCCAACTGCTTTTGCAAGGAAGGCAAGGGCTGCAATTTGTGCTGTATAAGCCTTGGTTGATGCCACGGCAATTTCAGGACCTGCATGAAGGAGCATGGTATGGTTGGCTTCACGAGAAAGAGTTGAACCTGGGACGTTTGTCACTGTCAAGCTTGGGATTCCCATTTCATTAGCCTTGACTAAAACTTGACGACTATCCGCTGTTTCACCAGATTGGCTGATAAAGATGAAGAGTGGTTTCTTGCTGAGAAGTGGCATACCATAGCCCCACTCAGATGAGATTCCAAGTTCCACTGGTGTATCAGTCAATTCTTCCAACATCTTCTTAGAAGCAAATCCTGCGTGGTAAGATGTTCCAGCTGCAAGGATGTAGATACGGTCTGCATCTTGAACAGCCTTAATGATAGCTGGGTCTACTACTACTTGACCAGCCTCATCTGTGTAGGCTTGGATCAACTTACGCATCACTGTTGGTTGCTCATCGATTTCCTTGAGCATGTAGTAAGGGTAAGTTCCCTTACCGATATCTGACAAGTCAAGTTCAGCAGTGTAGCTAGCACGCTCACGACGATTTCCATCATAGTCTTGAACTTCCACACTATCAGCCTTGACGATGACCAACTCTTGGTCATGAATTTCCATGTATTGGTTGGTTTCACGAATCATAGCCATAGCATCTGAGCAGACCATGTTATAACCTTCACCAAGACCAATCAAGAGTGGTGATTTATTCTTAGCCACATAGATGACTTCAGGAGCTTGTGAGTCAACCAAGGCAAAGGCATAAGAACCACGGATGATGTGAAGAGCTTTTTTGAAGGCTTCAAGAACTGACAAGCCATCTTCTTCCGCAAATTTTCCAATCAAGTGAACGGCGATTTCCGTATCTGTTTGCCCCTTGAAGTGATGCCCAGCAAGGTATTCTTCCTTGATTTCAAGGTAGTTCTCAATCACCCCATTGTGCACCAAAACAAAACGTTCTGTCTCAGAGCGATGTGGATGAGCATTGTCTTCCGTTGGTTTTCCGTGAGTCGCCCAACGAGTATGTCCAATACCAGTTGTTCCCTCAACACCAGCTGTCTTGGCAGATAATTCTGCGATACGGCCTACAGCCTTTACTAGGTGGTTTTCAGCACCACCTAGGACAAAAATTCCCGCAGAATCATAGCCACGGTATTCGAGCTTTTCAAGTCCTTGAATCAAAATATCAGTTGCATTTGTGTTTCCAACAACACCAACAATTCCACACATAGTATATACGACACAGACCAGCTGTGCTTTCTCCTTAAAATTGGTATAGTCTAATTCCTCTTTTATAGAATCAGCAAAAACAGTATATACTTGTTTCTTTCACTTGTCAAGAGTAAAAATTGGTATAGTTCAAATTACGCTCCTGTAAGCAAAAAACTCTGACCAATTAGGATAATCAGTCAGAGTCCTTTTTAAAATCCATTATTATCACTTAGTTCCTTGAACCAGTGCCCTGATTTCTTCAGACGACGTTCTTGCGTTTCCAAGTCTAATTCGACTAAACCATAGCGATTTTTATAGCTGTTGAGCCATGACCAGCAATCGATAAAGGTCCAGATTAAGTATCCTTTACAGTTAGCTCCATCTTCAATAGCACGGTGAAGTTCGCAAAGATGACCTTTTACAAAGTCAATACGGTAATCATCTTGAATCATTCCATCTTGACGGAATTTTTCTTCCCCTTCAACACCCATGCCATTCTCTGTCAACATCCACTCGATATTACCATAATTTTCCTTGATATTTTGGGCAATGTCATAAATCCCTTGCTCATAAATCTCCCAGCCACGATGAGGATTGATTTTACGCCCAGGCATCACATAAGGCTCGTAAAAATGCTCTGGTAAGAGTGGACTCTCTGGATGTTTAGCAAATCGAGGAGCCATAACACGCAAAGGTTGATAGTAGTTGACACCAAGGAAGTCCACTGTATTGTCACGAATGAGCTTCAACTCATCCTCTGTAGCATCAGGCAAGAGACCGTATTCATGTAAGATTTCTACCAACTCCTGTGGATAAGTCCCCAAAACAGACGGATCTAAGAAAGATTGGGTCTGAAAAAGGTCCGCAATACGAGCAGCCTTGACATCAGCAGGATGCTGGCTACGTGGATAAGCCGGTGTCAAGTTTAAGACAATCCCAATCTTGGAATCAGGCAAGAGTTCATGGAAGGCCTTGACCGCCCGGCTGCTAGCCAATTGTGTATGATAGGCTACTTTAACTGCCGCCTCTGCATCCACCTTATGTGGATAATGAGCATCGTAAAAATAGCCAAATTCTACAGGAACGATGGGCTCGTTAAAGGTAATCCATTGATCCACTAAATCTCCATAAGTCTTAAAACAAAAACGAGCATAGTCTTCATAGGCTGAGACAGTCGCCTTATTTTCCCAACCATCACCATCTTCTTGAAGGGCAAAAGGCAAATCAAAATGATAAAGATTGACTAAAAGACGAATCCCTTTGGCCTTAATAGCCTCAAAAACCTTACGGTAAAAGTCTACACCTTGAGGATTGACTTCCCCACGCCCTTGTGGAAAAATCCGTGACCACTGAATAGAAGTCCGAAAGGCCGTATGACCAGTCTCTAACAGTAGCTCAATATCCTTTTCCCAGTTTTCATAAAAGGTTGATGTTTTATCTGGACCAATCCCATTATAATAACGATTTGGCTCCACTTGGTACCAATAATCCCATAGATTATCTCCCTTACCGTCACCAGCTACACGTCCTTCTGTTTGTGGTCCAGAAGTAGAGGATCCCCAGACAAAATCCTTTGGAAATCTTAGCATACATTTACCTCTTTATCTACTCATTTTTCCCATTATACAGAAAAAACAAGGTAAAAACTAGTTACATTTTTTCCTTGTTTTTCTTCTGATTATAGTTTTTATTTCTTGCTGAGGATTTCAAGCGTTTCAAGCAAGTTATCTGCATGAACTTCGATGGTGTCACCAGTCGCTTTAATCTTCACTTCTACGATTCCATCGGCTGCTTTCTTCCCAACAGTGATACGGATTGGCAATCCAATCAAGTCGCTGTCGCTAAATTTGACTCCGACACGTTCGTTACGGTCGTCTGTCAAGACTTCGTAACCTGCTCCCATCAAACTTGCTTCAAGTTTTTCTGTCAAGGCTTGCGCTTCTTCGTCCTTGATATTGACAGTGATCAAGTGAACATCAAATGGCGCCAATTCTTTAGGGAAGTTGATTCCCCAAGCGTAACGGTATTCACCTTTTGGCGTTTTGTTAACAAAGAGGCGAGCGTGTTGCTCCATCACTGCTGACAGGAGACGACTGACACCGATACCATAACATCCCATGATAATTGGCACAGCACGGCCATTTTCATCCAAAACATCTGCTCCCATGCTTGCTGAATAGCGAGTGCCGAGTTTGAAGATGTGACCAATTTCGATACCACGCGCAAAGTTAAGAACACCTTGTCCGTCTGGAGAAATTTCCCCCTCACGAACTTCACGGATATCCACATATTCTGCAGTAAAATCACGACCTGGGTTCACACCAGTCAAGTGGTAGCCATCTTCGTTAGCACCAACAACTGCATTGCGAACATCTTGCACCTTACGATCTGCAATAATTTTAATATTCTCTGGCAAACCAACTGGTCCAAGTGAACCGAACCCTGCTTGAACAAGATTCGCCACTTCTTCTTCGCTAGCAACGTCAAAGAAATCTGCTCCCAAATGGTTTTTCAACTTAACTTCGTTGAGTTGGTCATTTCCAACTAGAAGGGCCGCAACAAGTTCACCATCTGCCATGTAGAAGAGGGTTTTGATCGTTTGTTCTTCTGGAACATTGAGGAAGGCTGCAACTTCATCGATTGATTTAACATCTGGAGTTGCCACACGAGTCACTTCTTCTTCAGCGACAACACGGTTGCTTGGTTTGTACTCGTTTGTTGCCATTTCCAAGTTGGCCGCATAGCTAGATTCACTTGAGTAAGCAATGGTATCTTCACCAGAAACCATCCATTTGAGCAATTCTGCCTTGATTTCTTCTTGCACTTCTGCAGGAATTTCGTCAAATGAGGCAACTGACTTGTCCAAGACAACCCAGCGGTCAAGGTCTGTACGAGCAGGTGTAATGGCCATAAATTCTTGGCTGTCCTTACCACCCATGGCTCCACCGTCACCAATGATAGCCTTGAAGTCTAAACCACTACGAGTAAAAATACGCTCATAAGCAGCCTTGTACTCATCATAAACACTGTCCAAGCTATCATAGTTAGCGTGGAAGCTATAAGCATCCTTCATGATGAACTCACGTGTACGAAGAAGTCCATTACGTGGGCGTTTTTCATCACGATACTTAGGTTGGATTTGGTAAAGGTTGAGTGGCAATTGCTTGTAAGACTTAACAGAATCACGGACAATAGCTGTAAAGGTTTCTTCGTGAGTTGGACCTAGGATAAAGTCTGATTTTTCACGATTTTTTAGTTTGTAAAGGTCTTCACCATAAGTTTCGTAACGACCTGATTCGCGCCACAATTCTGCACTGAGAAGGGCAGGAGCCAACATCTCAACGGCACCAATCTTATCAAATTCTTGGCGCATGATATTTTTGGCTTTTTCAATCACACGGTTGGCAAGTGGTAAGTAAGAATAAACACCTGCTGAAACTTGGCGAACATAACCAGCTCGCAACATAAGAGCATGGCTAATAACTTGAGCATCGCTTGGCATTTCGCGAAGCGTTGGGATAGGCATTTTACTTTGTTTCATAATATTCCTCGGTTATCTAAAAAAGAGTCGCATGATGTCATTCCAGGTCACAGCGATCATCAAGACAACCATGATGACCACTCCGGCCAAGGTGACATAGGTTTCAATTTCTTGTTTCAATGGTTTGCGGCGAATGGCTTCCAGGATATTGAGCACAATCTTACCACCATCCAATGCTGGAATCGGAATAAGATTAAAAATCCCAATATTGATGGAAATCATTGCCAAGAAGTACAAGACATTCTCAATTCCATTTTTAGCAGCATCACTACTTGCCTTAAAGATGGCAACAGGTCCACCTAGCTTGTTCAAATCCGGTTGGAAAATCAGATTTTTCAGAGCTGATAGAATTCGTAGGGCCGAGTCAGCAGCAGTTGTAAAACCACCTACAAACATAGATACAAAATCTGATTTAATCCCCGGTTGAACACCTAGAAGGTAACGACCTTGACTTTCTTCCGGACTAACAGTGACTTGTTTGTCACTACCATTTTCAGAAATAGTCACATCCAAGGTCGGGGCCGTCTTATCTTTGGTTTCTGATTCCACGGCCTGAATCAAACTTTCCCAGTTGCTAACCTCATGTGAGCCAATCTTGGTAATTTGTGCCGTTTCTGGTACTCCCACCTTAGCCAAGGCCCCTTGGGGCATAATATGGAACTGGTTGGTATCGACATCTCTGACACCACCCTGCATGAAGATTAAAATCCAGAAAACAACGACACCTAAGATAAAGTTGTTCATAGGGCCTGCAAAATTAGTAATGAGTTTCCCCCAGATAGTCGCATTTTGATATTGAACATCTAAAGGTGCAATCCGAACCTCAGTACCATCTGCTTCCACAACCGTTGCATCGTGATCCACTGCAAATGTTTTTTCTTCTTCCAGAACCAAGCCCTTGATAAAGAGCTTGTCTTCAAAATCAAACTGGGTCACCTGCATAGGAAGAGCTGTTTGATCCAATTTTTTACCTGAAAGATTGATGCGCTTAACCTTACCATCATCAGCAAGAGTCAAACTGACAGGAGTTCCTGTCTTGATTTCAGTTGTATCATCACCCCAACCTGCCATGCGAACATAGCCACCCAGAGGCAAGATTCGAATGGTATAGGCCGTTCCATCCTTGCCAATGTGAGCAAAGATTTTGGGACCCATACCAATGGCAAATTCACGCACTAGAATCCCTGATTTCTTGGCAAAGTAGAAATGTCCGAACTCGTGCACCACTACAATAATCCCAAAAACCAGAATAAAGGTTAAAATTCCGAGCATAGTATTTCCTCCGTCTTTTGATTAAAAGAGTCCAAACAAGTGCATAATTGGAAATACAAGCAACATACTATCGAAACGATCCAAAACACCACCATGTCCAGGAATAAATTTCCCAGAATCCTTGACACCAAAGTGACGCTTGATCGAACTTTCTAGTAAATCACCAAATTGTCCAGCAATGCTAAAGAAAATAGCAAAGACTGACATCTTGTAAATTCCATACGGAAGAGCAACTGTTCTGTCAAACATCATAAAGATGATAGTTACTAAAATAGCACCTAAAATACCACCCAAGGCACCCTCAAAGGTTTTATTTGGAGAAACTGTCGGAGCTAATTTTCGTTTACCATAGTTCATCCCAACAAGATAGGCACCACTGTCTGTTGCCCAAACAATACACAAGGCTAATAGTGCCTTATCTAAACCTGCAATTCTAGCATCTAATAGAGCATTAAAACCAAAGCCCACATAGAAACTCATAGCAAGAGGGAAAACCGCATCCTCAATCGTATAGGACTTGCTAAACACAGTCGTTCCTAACATGATTGAAATCAAAACACTATAGGCAACCACATTCCCATCAACTGGCAAAAAAGTCAGGTAATTCTCCAAGGGAATGGTCAAGGCAAAGGTTGCAAAGAGGGTCAAGAGGCCCTCCATAGTCATGGTCTCTAGACCTCTCATCTTCAAAAGTTCATGCATGGCTAGCATGGCTATGATTCCAATTGCTATCTGAAGCAAGAGGCCACCAATCATTAAAATTGGTAGGAAAATAGCCAGGGCAATCCCTGCAAACAAGGTTCTTTTCTGTAAATCCTGTGTCATATTTCCTCCTAAACTCCTCCAAATCGGCGATGACGACGATTGTAGGCAAGAATGGCTTCCTGCAAGGCCGCCTCGTCAAAATCAGGCCAAAAGGTGTCCGTAAAATAGAGCTCACTATAGGCTCCCTGCCATGGAAGGAAATTGCTCAAACGCAATTCTCCACTAGTACGGATAATCAAGTCTGGGTCTCGTAACTCCTTAGGCAAATGCTGGGTGAAGAGATAGTTGCCAATCAATTCCTCTGTGATGTCACCTGGGTTGATTTTGGCATCTAACACATCTTGGGAAATCAACTTAAGAGCCTGTGTAATCTCAGCACGTCCACCATAGTTGAGGGCAAAATTAAGAATCAAACCTGTGTTGTTCTTAGTCAATTCCTCAGCTTTAGTCAGAGCTTCAAAGGTTTGCTTAGGCAGGCGATCCGTTTCCCCAATCATTTGAATCTTAACATTATTTGCATGCAGTTCCGGGACATAATTATCATAAAACTCTACTGGCAAGTTCATGATAAACTTGACTTCCTGATCTGGGCGGGTCCAGTTTTCTGTAGAAAAAGCATAGACCGTAATAACCTTAACGCCCAGTTTGTTGGCTGCCTTGGTCACAGTTTGCAATGCTTCCATGCCCGCCTTGTGTCCAAAAACTCGCGGTTGCATACGTTTTTTAGCCCAACGGCCATTGCCATCCATGATGATGCCGATATGAGCAGGAACCTGTGTCGGAACCTCTACTTCCACATCCTTATCTTTCTTAAAAAATCCAAACATGATCTTATTCCTATTCAAAAATCTATCGTTTCATTATACCATATTTCCCTATTTTCTTCTATCACTAAGCTATTTATACTCTTCGAAAATCAAATTCAAACCACGTCAGCTCTATCTGCAGCCTCAAAACAGTGTTTTGAGCAACCTGCGGCTAGCTTCCTAGTTTGGTCTTTGATTTTCATTGAGTATTATTCTCAGGCACCAAGCCCATTTTTCAAAAAAATAAGCCGCCTGATTGGGCGACTCTATTTTTTATAGGGAGATTATTATGAAAAAGTTTTAGGAGTTTAAGTTAAGGTCTTCTTAACTTATGGACTTAGTATACACTTCCTAGCTTAAAGTTTCCTTAAGTATTTTTTAAAATCAAATTTTTCCATTTCTCCTGCCAATTTTTCTTGGATAGACGTGTTCGATAGAGAACCATTCGGTCTTGATTCTCTAAAAAATGAGGAGTTGGACGAACTTGAAAATTCAAAATATCCTCCAAACCGTATGGAGTAAAGAGTTCCAAAACGGATTTTTCATTCAAGCGCAGTCCAACTGCCGTACACCGTTCTGGATACTTACTCATAGCATCACGGGAACTGGTATAGGGAGCAGTATGAGGACTGTGCTGGTGCATATAGAGCTGATTTTTCAATTCCCACTGGTACTGAGGAAAGTCCTCTCTCAACTTGTTCTCTATAGCCAGCGTCTCTTCATAACTCACATCTGGGTCAAAGAAAATGACATCAACATCTGTTTCACAGTCAAAAGGTGATTTGTATGACAAAAGATTCCAGATGAAATTTCGTACCGAACCTGCTGCCAACCACGAGTCTTTCAGACCAAGATCTCGTATGATCGTCAGAATAGCCATCATATCCGGATTTTCTCTGAAAGCTTCTAGAATTTCTTGTTTATTTTTCATTATACTCATACCCTAAATGCTCGTAGGCCTTAGCCGTTGCAACCCGTCCAGACCGTGTTCGCATGATAAAGCCTTTCTGGATTAGGTAAGGTTCGTACATATCCTCAACCGTCTCACGCTCTTCAGCGATATTCACAGAAAGAGTTCCTAATCCGACAGGACCACCACCATACATCTCAATCATGGTACGAAGGATTTTTTGGTCCACATAGTCCAAACCTTCATGATCAACATCCAGCATAGTTAATGCCTTATCGGTAATAACATCATCAATGACCCCATTCCCCATAATCTGGGCAAAATCGCGCACGCGCTTGAGGAGACGATTGGCAATACGAGGGGTTCCACGACTACGCAAGGCCAGCTCAGAAGCTGCCTCATGAGTAATTTCCATCTCAAAAATATCTGCCGTCCGCTCAACAATTTCTGTCAAGTCAGCATGGGCATAGTATTCCATATGCCCCGTAATCCCAAAACGTGCCCGTAGAGGATTTGACAGCATACCAGCCCGAGTCGTCGCACCAATCAAGGTAAAAGGTGGTAACTCCAAATGAACACTACGACTACCCTCACCAGCCCCAATCATAATATCGATGTAAAAGTCCTCCATCGCACTATAAAGCACCTCTTCCACCGACATAGGCAAGCGGTGAATTTCATCAATAAAGAGGACATCCCCAGGCTCTAAGTCATTCAAAATCGCTACCAGATCACCAGCTTTTTCGATAACAGGACCCGACGTCTGCTTGAGATTAACTCCCAGTTCATTGGCAATAACAAAGGCCATGGTCGTCTTCCCCAAACCTGGAGGCCCGAAAAGGAGGACATGATCCAGCGCTTCATCCCGCATTTTAGCGGCTTCGATAAAGATTTGAAGCTGGTCCTTAACCTTATCCTGCCCGATATATTCACGTAAATACTGAGGACGGAGCGTGCGTTCTACTAGCTCCTCGTCCCCCATTATCTCATTATCTAAAATTCTACTCATGGCTCTATTATATCAAAAAACCAAGCCACAAACAAAAAAGCCACCCGATTGGGTGACTCCCGAGTTTGGCACTTTATTCTAAGTCACTGCTTCACCGCCTGCGAGAAGAGGTGAGATAGCCCATGATGGATACAATACTTAAAACTATCATCGGACCAATTGTGGTCGGTGTCGTTCTTCGATTAGTCGATAAATGGCTAAACAAGGACAAATAGTGTCAAAAAAGACCTCAAGCTTAATGTGGAAGTTAGCTTGAGGTCTTTTCTAGCCTATGATATAGAACTAGTACTCAATTCCTTTTTATTATCCCACAGTTCACAAAATTTGTCAAAGGTTTATATCCTCATCTACTCAGCTTGTCATTTATAAGCAAAAATAATGTTCATCATGCGTTTATCTGCCAACAAATAAAGGAGACATGCCACCAAGGTAATCAGCCACACGGCATATACAGAAACTGTTAAAACCGTGAATTCCTCCATGATGATTAGTAGTAAATTTGCCAGATAATATCTCCCAACAACCGTTGTTAAAGTAAACAAACCTGCAAATGACAATAAAAAGGCAAGTGGTAGGGCAAGAATAAGTTCCTTCCGATATTTTCCTAAGAAGAGGACAATAATGCCAGCAGACAGTGTATAAGCAAAAGCAATTACTCCATAACCAAATCCCCACGATAAAATTGTAAGACTAGAGAAAGCAAAATCACCATCCATTAGCTCTAGGACAACCATAGCCAAAAAGGTGAATTCACTGACTAGTAGATTTATCAATAAAGTAAGCATAAACTTCGCTTGGAGTAATTGTTTCAAATCGACAGGAATCAGTCTGAGATTTGAAATCGTTTTAGACACTTGTTCTATTCTTATCAAATCCACTAAAATCATGCTCGAAAAAGGGAGGAGAAAATAGTAGTTCAAAAAGAAGAAACCATTTTCTACATACCAACCATTCACACTACCGTACGAATGCCCTTGATAAATCTGATGACCAATCATAAACTCTAACAAAAAGAGCAGGATGGCTACAAAGGGAATCATATACAGTATCTTTCGCCTTCTTAGTTTAGTCAATTCTAGCATCAACATTTATTCATCCACCTTTCTTAACCAAGATTTAATGGACAAGAAAGACAAAACAAGTAAAGATAAACCTAGTACAATAATCGATAAGATAACTGGCTGTTGAAGCACCACTCCTTCTCTGTTTCCTTCCCAAATTAAACTGTTAGCGCTTGTAACTGGACTGATATTTGGACTCGTCCTTGCTAAAAAAAATGACACTAAAACATACATGACGCCGACCAAATTTCCAACTATCTCCTTGCCTCTTACTTTTATCATGAGCAAAGCAACTAAAGGAAATACACCCATGGGAATTAAGACACCACTACTCATACAAAGATAGAAGAATCTTAATAATAAAGACAAACTGACTGTTGAAGAAAAGCGAGATAGTAGTGCAAATAAGGAAACCGAAATATAGGTGAATAACATGATACAAAGAGCGTTGATTTCAATATACAAAATCTTAGCCCAGAATGTCTTCATCAGATTTGCTGAAGCGAGTTTCAAGTTGTTCATGATGCGATAGCGATATTCTACACCAAATGCCTGTATTGTATAGGAAACACAATACAAAGGGAGAATCAAAAAGTTTAAATAAGACAAAGAGAATTTATAGACAAAGGGAAAGGAGTCAAACAAGCCTCTCGCATCATTTACATAATAACAGATGAGAGCTAGGTAGAGGGAAACAACACCATATACGACAAAATTCAGTTTTTGATGCCTTTGTTTGAGAAATTCAATCTTCACTAAATCAAGCAATTCCCTCACCTCCTGTTATCCGCTTAAAGTAATCCTCTAAACTTTCATTGTTTTTATAAGAATATTCTTTTAGAACTATTCCGTTGTCTTTTAAGGAGTTAGATACGACTGCAATGTCAAAAGTAGGTGATTCTCCCTGAAGTTCAAGTTCTATATCCGAAAGAATACTAATCTGTTCTTGCAGATTTATCCTGCAAAGCACTTCCTTAGCTTGAGGAGCATCCGAAACAATTAGGTGGATTTTCCTTTTATCTGCACCATCTATTAATTCCTTCATAGTCTTTTCAGCCATAAGGTGGGCATCATGCAGTATCCCAACTCTATCTACAAGCTTTTCAAGTTCTGAAATAATGTGGCTGGATATTAAAATCGAAATGCCATGATTGGTACTGAGTTCCTTTAGATAACGGCGCATTTCAAGGATACCAATAGGATCTAAACCATTTGTTGGTTCATCTAATATCAGAATTTTCGGCTGGTGCATAATAGCGTTAGCAATTGCTAACCTTTGCTTCATTCCCAAAGAATACTGCTTGAATAGTTTTTTATTTTCCCCATCTAATCCTACTACTTGTAAAGCTTGCTCTACTTGTTTTAGCGAAACTCCTCTCAATCTCGCAAAAATAGAGAGATTTTCAGGTCCCGTTAAATTAGGATAAAAAGAAGCACTGTCCAATACCACACCGATTTGAGATAGCAAATCCTTAGAAAATTCACCTAACAGTTTTTCAGATAGAATATTCACTTCACCACTATCCATCGCTGTCAAACCTAAAATAGCTTTGATAAAGGTAGTCTTTCCAGCGCCATTTCTTCCTAGTAAGCCATAGATTTCTCCCTGTTTTAGCGTAAAGTCTATCTTATCTAAGACAATCTTCCCATCATAGGATTTTGATAAATTAGATGTCTGTATTACTGGATTTCTCATTTTATTCTCCTCCTAACATCTATACACCCACATCAAAAGACATAATAGAGTAGTTCCTGTATAACTAGTTATATGAGAAGGTAATAGGGTATAGCAAACTTACAGTCCCCCCTTTAAGTCCTTCAATCTGTGGCACGATTCATTATATAAATGTTACTTCACAAACATTCAATAAATAAATCCTCCAGTCCAAGATTAACTACACTAATTGTTGAAGCTTGTTGTATAACTCTCAAATCCAAAATATATTGTAATTGATTTACAGTTTTTAAAAGCAACCGCTTACAAAGAATCCTAAAAAAATATATTCTAAAAATGATTTTACGAAACTTTGCTAAAATACTCATATTAACCACATTTTCTTATCTTTACACTTGTAAGTGTACTACTTTGAATCTTCTTTGTCAATAAAAAGTATTCTTTTTTTCAGTTTATTTCCTATTTATTCTTTTGAGACTATTTCTATGCCAGGAAGTTGAAAAATAGAGATTAAAAGTATATAATTAATCATAAATTTATTTAAAGAAGGTTTAAAGATGAGCATATTATCTGACAAACTAAAAGCAAAGAGAAAAGAAAAAGGCTTCTCACAAAAAACACTTTCCGAAGGAATTTGTGAGCAAAGCCAAATCAGCAAAATAGAACGTGGCAACTATATGCCTGCTGCTGATTTACTCTATAAACTTGCAAATCGGCTTCAAGTTCCCTTAGAATATTTTTTCGATGAACAGATTGAAATGACTTCCAATATAACACCGTTTAAGAAATTAGCAGAAAAATTACTTGAAGATCGTAATTACGAGGATTTAGAATACCTCTTAAACTTAGAAAAAGAAAAGTCTCAGTATCTGTCTACTGAGGATGAATTTTATCTTCTATGGATTCAAGCGATTATCCTTTTCTACTTACATGGTTCCAAAGATGAAGCTATTGCCAGTCTAGAAAACACTTTGCCAAAACTTTCGTCTAGTTCATCTGTGTATCTTAAACTCCTCAATACTTTATCTAATTTTTATTTTTCTGTAGGGCGTGATGCAGAATACGAAGAAAATAACTCACTTCTTATCAGTTTGTATCAGGAAAAAGATTTAAACCATCAAGAGTATTTATTTGGTTATATTCGAGTTAAACATAATTTCGCTTATTATTTACACTCTAAAGGGAAAGAGTTAGAAGCTGTCCAAGAGGCCTTAGAAACCATTGACTTTTGTAAACAAAAAGAGACCAGCTATCAGCTGGCACCTCTTTTAACTATCGTTGCGAACGCCGGAAAAGATTTTTTAAAGCACGATGAAATTCTTGACTATTATTTACAGGCTCGTGATATCTGTAAAATATACGGGCACAAGCTCTTGATGGCTAAGATTGACCATTTTTTGAAAGATAAGGATAGGTGACTTCGATCGTAATAAGTTATAATTACCAATTAGCTAGAAACATAAAAGTGGAGAGGAACTAATGTAGTTTTCTCCACTTTTGTTAATATCCCCTCTTCCACTTGTATCCTGCCCAGCATGCTAAAGCCAGTAAAACTAAATTAAAGATGATAAAGAAAGTCGTAAAACCAAATAATCCATTCTGGGATAAATCTTCTACATAAAGGTTGGATTCAGTAAAGAACAGATAAATTCCATAACCCTCCACGAAAATAAGAAAACTGACAAAACCAATCATAAGTCTGAGAAAAAAGTCTTTAAAATCAAAAAACGCATAATATCAGTGTTGAAAACCTGATACTATGCGTTTTATTGTGGAAAGATTTACTTCATTTTCTCCTGAAATTGAGTTTTTGCCCAATTTCTCTTTTATGGTATAATATTGTTCGGCACTTCTACACCGCCTGCGAGAGGAGGTGAATTAGCCCATGATGGATACAATACTTAAAACTATCATCGGACCAATTGTGGTCGGTGTCGTTCTTCGCTTAGTCGATAAATGGCTAAACAAGAACAAATAGTGTCAAAAAGACCCCAAGCTTATTTGGACGTGAGCTTGGGGTCTTTTCTAGCCTATGATATAGACACAATACTTAATTCCCTTTTATTATCCCACAGTTGACAAAATTTGTCAAAACTTTACATTCTCAGCTTCTCAAGCTTTAACCGCTTTACAACAAGACTTTCAAGTTTAAGAGAAAGTTAGGGATTCTATCAATTTCATAGAAATTTTGATTTAGTAAACGAAGAGACAATCTTACATGTCACTCCTCATTTAATACGCCACTACTGGACAAGCAAAATCATTATTACAGCAGTTCCAGTCCTTCAATTAACAGTCACTTAAATTCAAAGTAAGGTTGAAGTAGCTGAAGCGACAACAGAACTATTTATTAGTCATATTCGCTAAAAAAAGTCCCCGCCAATTCCCCGACCAAAATCCGAAAAATATCGGAAAATGATTTTTAGAATAGTCCCCAAAATCCTGAAATAGAGCCAAAAAACTCCACCTGATTGGGTGGAGTTAAGGGAGATTATTATGAAAAAGAAAAGTTTAGGATTTTATTAAATAAAGTTAGGAGGTCTTTATTTAATAACTATATGATACAAGACAAAGCTTAAAACTAGCTTAACTTTTCTCAAATTTTACTATTTTGCAAAAAAAATCTATCACCATCACCTATCCACGAAAAAAGCCACCTGATTGGGTGGCTTCATTAGGAGATTATGATGAAAAAAGTTTTAGGATTTCATTAAATAAAGTTAGGAGGTCTTTATTTAATGACTATATAATACTAGACCATCCTTAAATTTTGCTTAATAAAAAACAAATTTTATTATTTTTCTCGATTCATCCAAGTCATCCCTATACAATTATAGGTGGATAAGATTTCAAAGCCCATAGAACGATAGAATCTCAAGGTTCTTTCTGTCTGTTCTGTCACCAGCTGGACTTGATAGACATCTTTGTAAGCCTCTAAAGCCTCTTTCATTAGGGCACTACCAATCCCTTGACGCTGATAGATAGGTAAAACGATTAAATCTTGAACCAATACTGATGAGAATCCATCTCCAACCAAACGAATCAAGCCCACCACAGTATCATCATCAAGCGCCACATAAATCGCTAATGAATGAGATAAGGCCTGCTCCAGCATCTCTGGTTGATGGGTATAATTTGTCCAACCGACAGCCTGATAGAGATGCAAAACATCCTCTAACTTGACAATTTCTTGCTTTTTAATAGTGATCATGTCAACACCTATTAAAGCTCTCTTAAGCTCTTGTACTGTCGTCCATTTTTATCAAAATTTTCAGGAGCCAACCATGCTTCCAATCGAGCTTTGACTTTGGGCCAGTCCTTATCAATCATAGACAACCAATCCGTATCACGAGTACGCCCCTTATATACGACTGCCTGGCGGAAGGTCCCTTCATAGACAAATCCCAAACGCTCCGCAGCTCGTCTGGATGGCAGATTAAGAGAATCACATTTCCATTCGTAGCGACGATAGTTAAGCTCCTCAAAAACATAGCGCGCCAAGAGATAGTGAGCTTCTGTCCCTATTCGTGTTCCCCTGAGCTCTGGAGAAAAAGTGACCGCTCCCACTTCTATCACTCGGTTATTTTGGTCAATGCGCATGAGAGAAAAAGTTCCCAAAGCCTTACCAGTTGCCTTGTCTATGATTGCATAGTAAAAACGGTCCTTACGAGCCAACATCTGATTTAAAAGGCTAACCAACTCCTCCATATCTGCTACTGGCTCCTGAAAAAGGTAGGTCCACATCTCCCGAGGAGTATCCAGGCCATAAACAGCTAGCAAATCCTCCGCATGTTTTTCTACCGAGAGAGCCTCTATCCGAGCATAACGCCCTTCTAAGAAATCAATAGAAGGCAATTCACCTGGTGTATAACCTTCCATTGACTCCCCAACCATTTGACCATATTCGTTTACTGGCATCTTTCTTCTCCTTGTTTTACGCTGAAAATACTATATCACAAATTGTTCTCTTTGGAAACTGGCACTGTCTTCAAACTTCATCCTCAACACTATATTAGTGACCCGTTTTCTGTCTTTTATCCTCTAAGGCTTGATTAATTCGTTGGGTGAGTTTGTGATTTTTCCAGATTTGATACAACCATATCAATCCATAAATTAACAAGAAAAAGAACCAAAGCAAGGGACTCCACAAGGCTGAACCCCAGCCCAAAAATAGAGAGGTCAATACTAAAATAGTAGCTGTCACTAATAAATGAACTCCTACACGTATACTAAAAGCAAGAAACTCTAGCTTTTCAAGTATTAAAGTCAATACCCCCATAATTCCACCCATTAAAAACAGAGCTAGAATATTTTTTATCATTGGTTCAGGATAGGTAATACCTGGATAACACTGAGCTAATAACATCATACTCAAATAAAAGAAGGAAGCCGTACGCATTCCCGATACAAAATAATCAATTAATCGTTTCATGATTTTCTCCTATAAACCTAGATAATTCATTAAGGACTTAACGTATTTCCGACTCACACTAGATTTGATGCCCCGAGTCATTTTAGCCATCATGTTCCCTGAAAAACTATCTGATAACGATTCTAAGTGGTCAATGTTTATAATTGAATGGCGTGATATCTGTATAAAGTTCCGTCGGTTAATCCTATTCTGAAAGTTTGTCAATGTTTCCTTAGTTTTATAAATCCCGTCTACCGTATAAATGGTCAACAAGTTCTTATCGATATCTGCTAAAATAAGATCCTCAATTTTCACCATAACCAGATGATCATCCGTTCGAATAGGAATGACCACCTGATTGGTTGTTGAAAATTGTTCTAAATACTCCATGACTTCCCTCGCTTGGTCGGTTAACTGAGCTGCCTGAATTACAATATGTGGGTCCTTTTCTGAAAACTCTGCCTTCATTTCAAAACGAATCTTCATTTTCTCTCCAATATACTTTTATTTTCTCTTGCTAAACACTTTAACAAATAAAATCCAAAGAAAAATAGCGACAAGACTGATAATAACCACTATAAAGTATGTCTCTTCCTTTGTCAATAGTTCTTGCCAGTTGATTTGGATTCCCATTTTTTCTTGAAATTCCTTTAACAATCTGCTATTTCCTGTAAATGCAGTTTCTAACCGCTCTTTCATTAAAATTTGTCGATAGAGAGAAGCAATATAAGTTGCAGGGGTACACTTCATGATAATTTGTGCAAAATCAGGTAATACTCCAATGGGGATATAAGTTCCTACCAAAAATCCAGAAGCAGTCCCCACTATAGTTGCCAGTTTGCCAAGACTATCTACAGATTGAAAACGGTAAATCAAAAGAATATTTACCACACTTGAAAGCAGACTGCTTAACAGCATAATCAAAGTAATTTCCGGTAAATAACTGATAACTGGACTTTCTCTAAAATAAAGGCTCATAACAGCAAACATAAACACCTGCATGATAAAAGAGATGGCAATACTACTGATTAGATAGGACACCTGTAAACCCCAGCTACCTAAATCTGTCAAGAAGAGATCTTGATCCACTTGATTTTCACGATCCTGTACCATTTGTGTAAGAGCCGTAAAACTGGTTGTAATCCCAGTCACAGCCAAGGTCCCACCCATCAGCCAGTTATTTAAAAGGTTCGTATTATCAGGGAGTTGGGACCAAGCATCCGTCAAGTTCTTCTGCAAAAAAATGATATAAAGGAAGAAGGAAATCAATGCCCCCAATAATGAGAAAAATACTCCTGAACGATTACGAAAATATAAGATAAAATTCCGTTTCAATAAAGCTAACATTAGCGAACCTCTCTTCCTGTAAGTGCAATAAAGGCATCATCCATAGTACCTGGACGAAACTCAAAAGAATCAATTTCTTCTCGAACTTTTTCCAAATATTCAATGGCTTCCTGTGACGTCCTTGGATAAAAAAGATATTCCATCTCATTTTCTTCCTTTACTGTCATTCCAGTCTGTAATAACTTTTCTAAATCCTTCATTTCTTTAAAACGAATTTTTAGGATATTGGATGCATACTGACTTTTAATAGCCGTCGCAGAACCTTTCGCAATCACTTTCCCATGATCAACGATATAAATCTGATCCGCTTCATCCGCTTCATCCAGATAATGAGTCGTTAAGATAATAGTCATCCCTTCATCCTTTTGTAGTCGAGACAGTAAATCCCAAATGGCTTTGCGAGTCTGAATATCTAGACCTGTCGTTGGTTCATCTAAGAAAAGAATATCTGGCTGTGAAAGAAGAGCACGCGCAATATCAACCCGACGTTTTTGTCCACCTGACAAAGTCCCATATAGTTGTTTCTGGAAAGCAGTCAAGCCCAGTTGATGGATCAAATCATCCACACGACTTGCTACAATCTCCTTATACTGTTGAGCACGAATCGTGAGATTTTCCCTAACCGTTAACATCTCATCTAGTACACTAGCTTGAAAAACAACTCCGATTTTCGTATTTGGCGCATAGCGAATCTGACCTTGTGTCGGCTTTTTCAAGCCGATTAACATGGAAATAGTGGTTGATTTACCTGCACCATTGGGACCCAAAATAGCATTGAAACTTCCTTTTTCAAACTCTAACTGAATATCGTCAACAGCCATATGAGTACCGTACCGTTTAATCAAATGTTTAGCTTGTAAAATCATATTTATTTCCTCCTCTTTACCTCACCAGTTTAACAAAAATAATGAAAGAAAAATCGACTTTTGAGATAAGTGGTTAAAATGAGAGGTTAAGTGGTGAGATGATTAGGGTTAAGTTAAAGTAGAGAAGGCTACAGCCATTTTTCTCCTACCGAATTGCTAAATGAAGCTTAAAAACACTTACAAAAACACATTATATTTTTAAATATGCGCTATAAAAGAGATGTTTTACCGCATCTGGCCGAAAAATTCAAGAATCGGTAGTATTATTCTCGCCAAATCAAACAATAAAAAATTAACTAGAAATCATGACACACAATCCCTTCTATCAAAATGAAACTGCTGAATATGATATGATTGAATTTGAAGCAAGTAAGTATTGTCCTGAATTTGAAACTTCCATTAGCCAAATTTTTGACGACAAGTAAATCCATTAGGAAATAATATATGAAAAGAATTTTCAATACAAGCAAAAAACAGCTCTTTTTATCCGAGAAGAACTGTTCTATTTTATGAAAGAGAAAGTCACTAGTAACTCTTGTACTTCTCTCTACGTTTTTACTGTTTGAGTTCAAATTTCTCTTATTTTAGTGTTTGCTTTTGTAGACTGAACTACCAACCAGAACTGTGTTTTTATCTTAGTTGGAACTATTATAGTACGGTTCAGCACTATCTACAAATTTTTCAGATGTGTATCAAAATAATTTATCGTGGCAAACCAAGAGTCTACACTTTCTTTCATTAATAAGCGCCAATCTTTTCGATAACGATGATTCGCTTGATAAGCAACCGTCAACATATGCCCTGTTTCATGGTATTTTTTAAACAAAATGGATTCCCCTTTATAATGTGAAATGATATCATCTATCGCGGATGATGCATTCCATATTTCATCAACATCGCTTCCTAGTAATAATAAAGGAGAGGAAATTTTACTCACATCAATCTGGGCCCTACTATCTTCAGGAATATGTTTTCCAAAAAACTTGTTTAACAAGTAATTTCCTAACTGAAATTTTTGATACGGAAGTTCTTTTTGCAAATATGTCCAAGAAGATGAATGAGAGTTGAGTTTTCCCTTTATTCCCTCAAATATTACATTTGAGGGGGAATTGAGTACCAAACATTGCACATCATCCAAAATACTTTGTCCAGCCAGAACAAGCTCTGCTCCTTTAGAGCGACCATATATTCCTATTTTTGTATTATCAACTTGAGGATGATGGTATAGAAAATCTTTCGCCTCCTCCAGACATTCTATCGGAATTCGTTCTAAATTTTGAGATAATCCCTCTAAACCAAAATAAGCTATCGCAAGACAAATATAGCCTCTTGAAGATAAAAGTTGGGCAATATTCTGAGCTTTTTCAATTCTTCCCTCACTACCGCTAACAATAATCACGGCTGGCGCCCTTCTTAACTTTTCATCATAGAATAATCGACCTTGAAAATGCTTGTCATAGATATCTTGATATCTTACTCCTAGATTCATATAACGCCTTACGAAACTTTGCTCCGCGACCACATCTTTCCCCAGCTTGATTTTAATTTCAACACCAAAACAATCTCGTAATGGAATTCTATCAAGAGAACTCGGTAATCTCCTTTTCCTATTCTTCAACGGTTTCGCATTAAAGAATAATCCCATTTCTGAAACCCCTTTATAAGATCCCGAAATAGATGCTGTCTGAGAGGTATCAATCATACCGTCCTGATCAGATAAAAAAATTGCGGTTGATTTCCATATAACATCATGATCTAAAAGCAAGGGAGCATTTATACAGTAATAATCAGACAGGTACATTTCTACACAATACATTGCCCTTGGTTCTAAACCATTAATAGCAATATAAAAAGATTCATCCGCTAAATCTGTTTGTGAAATCAGTTCTATGTTTACAGTCATATCTTCTCCTTTTTGTTAATTTACTTAACAATTGTATTTAAAATTTACCGTGACTTTTACCACGGTAATTCTATCCACACCTTTTCAATATCATCCATCAATTTCACAACTGTTTGAAGTTCCACCTCGCTATAGTTGTTTAAAACTGAAAAGATTGATTTTTCAATATGTGCTTGTTGCTCCTTATGGATTTTAAAAACTTCGATGCCTTTTTCAGATAATCTCAAATATTTATTTTTCCCATTATTCGGATCAAAATCAAAAACAACTAAATTTTTTTGAATCAATCTCCTAACACTTTGAGTTATTGCACTTCTTGAAACTTCTAATAATTCAGATAATTTTACTAGATTTAAGGGCTGATTTTCCCCAATCACAACAATCAAATGTACCTCATTCAAAGTAATGGATTTGTCAACACCACTTTTATGTTGATTTTTTTTTAACTGGTCAAACGCTAAAATAAATCTATTGAAACGATTATTAAATGCAATAAATTCTTTTTTATCCATAATCTCTCTTTTCTTTGTTAATCATATTAACAAAACAGAAACTTCCTGTCAAATAAAAAATCCTCCAGATTCTACTCTGAAGGATTCTTATCTTATTTCACAACAATATTAACCAATTTATTCGGTACCGCAATTACTTTTACGATGTCCTTACCGTCAATTTCTGCTTTGACTTTTTCATCAGCTAGAGCAATCTCTTGCAATTCTTCTCGTGATAGGTCTTTAGCGACCATGAGTTTGGCACGGACTTTACCTTTGATTTGGACGACAATTTCGATTTCGTCTTCAACCAATTTGCTTTCGTCCCAAGTTGGCCAAGCCACATAAGAGATTGACTCACCTGTTGCTGCAACTGTTTGCCAGAGCTCTTCTGCCAAGTGAGGCGCAAATGGTGCAATCAATTGGATAAAGCCTTTGGCGTAGTCTGCATAAAGCTTGTCTTCCTTGTTAGCTGCATTGACAAAGACCATAAGTTGGGCAATGGCTGTGTTGAATTTGAGGGATTCGATTTGTTCTGTGACAGCTTTAACAGTTTCGTTGTAAACTTTGTCAAGAGCGCCATTGTTTTCCGCAGCTATTTCTTTACTTGTAATCAAGCGGTAAACACGGTCAAGGAACTTACGGCTTCCTTCCAGACCTTCTTCTGACCAAGCAATCGAAGCATCAAGTGGTCCCATAAACATTTCATAAACACGAAGGGTATCGGCACCGTATTGTTCCACCACATCGTCAGGGTTAACCACGTTCTTGAGCGATTTAGACATCTTAGCTGGCGCTTGCTCCAACTCTTCCCCTGTTTCCATGTGGAAGAAGGAGCCGTCACGTTTTTCAACCTTATCGGTTGCCACAAGAGCCCCACGGTGGTCACGGTAGCTGGTTCCCAATATCATTCCTTGGTTAAAGAGTTTTTGGAATGGTTCCTTAGTTGGAACAACACCGAGGTCATATAGGAATTTGTGCCAGAAACGAGCGTAAAGCAAGTGAAGAACAGCATGCTCTGCACCACCCACGTAGATATCGACTGGCAACCATTGTTTGAGAAGGTCCTCGTCAGCTAATTTCTCTGTGTTATGTGGGTCAATATAGCGGAGGTAGTACCAGCTTGAACCTGCCCATTGTGGCATGGTGTTGGTTTCACGACGACCTTTAACACCATCTTCACGAGTCACTTCAAGCCAGTCTGTCAAGTTAGCTAGTGGACTTTCACCAGTACCTGAAGGACGGATGTCCTTGGTTACAGGCAAGACAAGTGGCAATTCACTTTCAGGGACAGCTGTTGATGTCCCATCTTCCCAATGAATGATAGGAATTGGCTCACCCCAGTAACGTTGACGGCTAAAGAGCCAGTCGCGGAGACGGTAGGTAACCTTCTCTTGTCCACAGCCTTTTTCTTCCAACCAAGCCACAATCTTGGCAATAGCGTCTTCTTTGTTGAGTCCATCTAGGAAGTCTGAATTAACGTGAAGACCATCTTCTGTGTAAGCAGCTTCTTCAACGTTTCCACCTTCAAGTACTTCGACGATTGGAAGGTCAAATTGTTTGGCAAATTCCCAGTCACGTTGATCGTGGGCAGGCACAGCCATGACAGCACCTGTTCCATAACTAGCAAGAACGTAATCCGCAATCCAGATTGGGATTTCCTTACCATTGACAGGATTGATGGCATAAGCACCAGTCCAAACCCCTGTTTTTTCTTTAGCAAGGTCTGTACGAGCCAAGTCTGATTTCAGACTGGCTTGGTGTTTGTAGTCTGCTACTGCTTCTGCTTGCTCTGGACTTGTGATGGCGTCTACTAATTCATGTTCAGGAGCCAGAACGGTGAAAGTCGCACCGAAAAGGGTGTCTGGACGAGTAGTAAAGACTGTAAACTCCTTGTCTGTTCCCTTAACTTTAAAGGTTACATTGGCACCAGTTGATTTCCCAATCCAGTTGCGCTGCATATCCTTGATAGACTCTGGCCAATCTAGTTCATCTAAGTCATTGAGCAAACGTTCTGCATAGGCAGTGATTTTAAGCATCCATTGACGCATCGGCTTACGGACAACTGGATAGCCTCCACGCTCAGATGTTCCATCAGGAAGAACCTCTTCGTTGGCAATGGCTGTTCCCAATTCCTCAACCCAGTTTACTGGTACTTCCGCTTCATAAGCCAAGCCTTTTTCGTAAAGCTTAGTGAAAATCCATTGAGTCCACTTGTAGTAGTTTGGATCTGTCGTGTTAACTTCACGATCCCAGTCATAAGAAAATCCAAGCGCATTGATTTGGCGTTTGAAGTTAGCAATGTTCTCAGCTGTAAATTCTGCTGGGTCATTACCAGTATCCATAGCGTATTGCTCTGCAGGCAAACCAAAAGCATCCCAACCCATTGGGTGAAGGACATTGTAGCCTTGCGCACGTTTGTAACGACTGAGGATATCTGTCGCTGTGTAGCCTTCTGGGTGTCCTACGTGCAGACCCGCTCCAGATGGATAAGGGAACATATCAAGCGCATAAAACTTTGGTTTTGATGCGTCTGTTCCTGTCTTAAAGGTATGATGTTCTGCCCAGTAGCCCTGCCACTTAGGCTCAATTTCTTTATGATTGTAAAAACTCATGGTCTCTCTCCAATTTTGTGATGCTACTATTATACCATTTTTGAGGGAATTTGAAAGACGAGAAATGTTCTTTTGGGCTTGGATGGCAAGAAAGACTGAATAGCAAATCCAGCTTATACTCAATGAAAATCAAAGAGCAAACTAGAAAGCTAGCCACAGGCTGCTAAAAGCACTGCTTTGGGATTGTAGATAAGACTGACAAAATCAGTCACATATATAATCCAAGGCGAAGCTGACGTGGTTTGAAGAGATTTTCGAAGAGTATTATTTAGCAGTATAAAAAATTAGCCCCATTTGGAGCTAACTTCTGTCAATTATTTATTTCTTCCCCCTAGCGTCTTTGACTCATATTCCCAGTTTTAGATTTCTTTAAGGTTTTTATTATATCCTATAGAACTCTGCAAATTATAAATATTAAGCAAGTTGTGGAGCGAAAATGTTCGTAAAAAAGGAGATTCTTATGAAAAAACTACTATTCTTTCTCTCTTGTGGATGGATATTTCTTACTTTATCAGGATGTTCTTCAACAACAGAAGCGGAAACTAACACTGAAACAGATTCGGATAATGCTTTGGTTATCTATTCGCCTAACCCTGAAGACCTTATCGAAGAGACAATCCCTGCCTTCGAAGAAAAATATGGTATTAAGGTTGATTTAGTACAAGCCAGCACGGGTGAATTGTTCAAAAAAGCTGAGGCCGAAAAAGAATCCCCAGTAGCCGATGTCATTTTCGGAGGCTCCTATGCCCTCTTCTCTTCTAACGAAAAACTTTTTGAACCTTATATTTCCCAAGAAAACGACCAGATAATCCCTGAATATCAAAATAAAACTGGATTCTACACGCCTTATACACTTGATGTCAGTGTCATCATTGCCAATTCAGCTCTTACAAAAGATATTAAAATTGAAGGTTACAATGATTTACTCAATCCTAAATTAAAAGGAAAAATCGCTACTGCTGATCCAAGTAATGCTTCTAGCGCCTTTGCACAACTAACAAACATGCTTGTAGACCAAGGTGGATACGAAAATGAACAAGCTTGGACCTATGTGAAAAATCTATTTACCCTAGTAGATGGAAAAATTGCATCTAGCTCTTCAAATGTTTACAAAGCTGTCGCCGATGGGGAAATGGCTGTTGGACTCACCTATGAAGACCCTGCCTTAAAACTCTTAAATGATGGAGTTGATGTAAAAGTCATTTATCCAAAAGAAGGTACCGTCTTTTTACCTGGTAACGCGGCCATCGTCAAAAATGCCAAACACATGGAAAACGCTAAGAAATTTATCGATTTCATCCTTTCTCAAGAAATCCAAGATAAGCTAGGAACTGAAACTACAATCAGACCTATTCGTAAAAATGCTAAAACCAATAAAAATATGAAGGCTATGACAGAAATCAAGATTGCCACCGAAGATTCAGATTATGTCATTAAAAATAAATCCACTATTCTTAAAAAGTACAATGACATTTTTACAGATATCCAATCTAAACAGTAAAAGAGGTTCACTATGAGTGAGATCAAAATTATTAACGCCAAAAAAATCTACCACGATGTTCCTGTTATTGATAATTTAAATATTACAGTTCCCAAAGGAAGTCTCTTTACCATCCTTGGTCCTTCAGGGTGTGGGAAAACGACTCTTCTTCGTATGATTGCAGGTTTCAACAGTATCGAAGGTGGAGAATTTTACTTCGATGATACAAAAATTAATAATATAGAACCCAGCAAACGCAATATCGGGATTGTTTTCCAAAACTACGCTATTTTCCCACATTTGACTGTCCGAGATAATGTTGCTTTTGGTCTTAAGCAAAAGAAGGTTCCAAAAGAAGAATTGATTCAACAAACCAATAAGTATCTTGAACTTATGCAAATTGCTCAATACGCAGATCGAAAACCTGATAAACTCAGTGGTGGACAACAACAACGTGTCGCCTTGGCACGTGCCTTAGCGGTTAATCCAAGTGTTCTCCTCATGGACGAGCCACTTAGTAATCTGGATGCCAAACTTCGCTTGGATATGCGTCAAGCCATTCGAGAAATCCAACACGAAGTGGGAATTACAACCGTCTATGTGACCCACGACCAAGAAGAAGCCATGGCGATTTCAGACCAAATTGCTGTTATGAAAGATGGGGTGATCCAACAAATCGGCCGACCAAAAGAACTCTATCATAAACCAGCTAATGAGTTTGTGGCAACCTTTATCGGACGCACAAATATTATTCCTGCCAATCTTGAAAAACGGAGCGACGGCGCTTATATCGTCTTTTCAGATGGCTATGCCCTTCGAATACCAGCCCTTGATCAGGCTGAGGCACAAGCTATTCATGTAAGCATTCGTCCTGAAGAGTTTATCAAAGATGAATCTGGAGATATTGAAGGAACTATTAGCGATAGCGTCTATCTTGGACTAAATACGGAGTACTTCATCGAGACAGGCTTTGCCTCAAAAATTCAAGTTAGCGAAGAATCAACTTTTGAAGAAGATCTACAAAAAGGCGATCGTATTCGTCTACGAATCAATACTCAAAAATTAAATGTCTTTTCTGCGGATGGTTCCCAAAACCTGATAAAAGGAGTCAACCATGGAACGTAAAAAACTAAATATTTGGACAGCCTCCTCTTTCTTCATCTTTCTTACCTATCTTGTCTTTCTCGTTTATCCTATCGTTACCGTGCTCAAGCAAGCACTTATACATGAAGGACAATTTTCACTAGCTAATTTCGTCACTTTCTTTAGTAAAGCCTACTACTCTGAGACACTCGTCAACAGTTTCAAGGTTTCCATGACCGCTACTGTCACTTCCTTAGTCGTAGGAACCTTATTAGCTTATCTCTTCTCTATGTATGACTTTAAGGGGAAGAAATTTCTACAAATATTAATTATCATTGCTTCCATGTCAGCTCCTTTTGTGGGAGCCTACTCCTGGATTCTCTTGCTGGGACGAAATGGGGTCATTACTAAATTCCTGACAAATGCCCTTCATCTTCCAGCTATCGATATTTATGGATTCAAAGGAATTGTACTTGTCTTTACACTGCAACTATTCCCACTGGTATTTCTATACGTTGCCGGAACAATGAAAAGTATTGACAATTCTCTACTTGAAGCTGCTGAAAGCATGGGGTCCTTCGGATTTAAGCGTATCGTAACAGTTATTTTACCTCTCCTAGTTCCAACCTTACTAGCTGCTGCCCTGCTTGTATTTATGAGGGCATTCTCAGACTTTGGAACGCCTATGTTGATTGGTGAAGGATATCGGACTTTCCCTGTCCTGATTTATACCCAATTTATTAGCGAGGTTGGAGGAAATTCTGCCTTTGCATCTGCTTTAGCAGTTATGGCGGTTATCATCGCCTTGGTGATTTTCCTTATCCAAAAATACATCTCAAACCGCTACAGTTTCAGCATGAATTCGCTCCATCCAATCGATCCTAAAAAAACTACAAAAGGAAAAATGGCTGCCATTTATGCAACAGTCTACGGAATTATCTTATTCTCTGTTCTACCTCAAGTCTACTTGATTTATACTTCTTTCCTAAAAACATCAGGTATGGTATTTGTCAAAGGCTATTCTCTAAACAGTTACAAGGTAGCTTTCAATCGTATGGGGTCTGCTATTTTCAATACCATTCGTATCCCTTTGATTGCCTTAGTTCTAGTTGTCCTATTCGCAACATTTATCTCCTACCTAGCCGTTAGAAAACGGAACTTGTTTACAAACTTAATTGACAGCCTCAGTATGGTCCCTTATATTGTACCAGGAACCGTTCTAGGGATTGCCTTCATTTCTTCCTTCAATACTGGTCTATTTGGAAGTGGATTTCTTATGATTACAGGGACAGCTTTCATCTTGATTATGTCCCTATCTGTCAGAAGATTACCGTATACTATTCGCTCATCTGTTGCTAGTTTGCAACAAATAGCACCAAGTATTGAAGAAGCCGCGGAAAGCTTAGGAAGTAGTCGTCTCAATACCTTTGCCAAGATTACAACTCCAATGATGCTATCTGGTATTATTTCTGGAGCTATCCTATCTTGGGTTACAATGATTTCAGAACTCTCTACTTCTATCCTCCTCTACAATGTCAAAACAAGAACAATGACTGTAGCCATTTATACAGAGGTTCTCAGAGGGAATTACGGTGTAGCCGCAGCCTTGTCAACTATCCTGACTGTTCTAACAGTAGGTTCCTTGCTCTTGTTTATGAAAATCTCTAAAAGCAATAGCATTACACTTTAGTTTTCCCCATCAAAAACAGCCGAAAGGATTACTTCGGCTGTTTTTTCTTATTTTGATATTCCTACTAGATTCCTAGTTCATTGCAAGCAAGTCTAGACTAATTAAATAGAGACTTCCTCCATCTTCTCACGTCCTAGTTGTCGGTAACTACTGTCACCGACAACTTCTACGCTAAACTGGCCGTCCTCATATTCAAGTATCGTCACGCTACCATTATCGAGACCATGCGGATGCATGCCATTAATCAGATACACAATGGTTCCAATGGTCATTCCGTGGCTCACGACTAGGGCATTGCCCCCACCTTGCTCTTCCATTTCTTTGGCAATCGCTTCAAAACCTTCCTTGATTCGGCCACTGAGTTTTTCCCATCCTTCAGCCCAACCAGCTGTATCGACCTCTACCAACCCCTCAGCCAGTTCAGCATAAGACAATTGGTGAACATGATCCACATTAAAGATACGAGGAATAATGCCCATGAAAAGATCACCATCATAAGCTCCGTCAAAGCTACCAAAACACCATTCTCTGATACGTTTGTCCATGCGATAAGGGATTTTCCCCTGCAAACCAAGTTCTTCAAGAATAATTCCCATTGTCTGAATGGTGCGGCCAGAATCACTGGAATAAGCGCGATCAAACTGTAGACCAGATTCTCGCAAACCGATTCCTAATTCTTGAATCCCTCGCTCACCTTCAGCCGTTAAAGGAGTATCGCTCCAACCTTGCGCGCGACCAATCGTGTTAAACATAGTCTTGCCATGACGTACCAAATACAATCGTACTTTTACCATTTTCCGTCCTCCGTTTGCTTCTATTATATCATGGATGATAAAACAAAAGCCACCCAGACAGGTGACTTTTGCAGGAGATTATTATGAAAAAGTTTAGGAGTTCTATTAAATAAAGATATTAGATGAAAATCAAATTCAAACTAAATCAGTGTTATCTGTTTCAAATAATATTAGGAGGTCTTTATTTAATGATTATAGTATACACATCCAACCTTAAATAGAACTTAAAATTTCTCCTATTTTCTTAATTTTTAAAACTATGAATTGGTGCTGGGATTTGTCCCCCACGAGAAATGAAATCGACAGACGAAGCCCCATTGACTTTCATAACAGGTGCAGTTCCTAATAGGCCACCAAACTCAATCATATCTCCTTCTTTTCCTTTTGGAATGATACGAACAGCCGTTGTCTTCATGTTAATGACACCAATTGCAGCCTCATCCGCAATCATAGCTGCAATGGTTTCAGCAGGAGTATCTTCTGGGATGGCAATCATATCCAAACCAACGGAACAGATAGCCGTCATAGCTTCTAGTTTTTCCAAATTAAGAGAGCCATTTTGCACTGCAGCAATCATTCCTTCATCCTCTGAAACAGGGATAAAGGCACCAGACAAACCACCAACTTGGTTGCAAGCCATAACTCCGCCCTTCTTAACTTGGTCGTTCAAGAGAGCCAAGGCAGCCGTCGTTCCATGCGTACCAACTGTCTCTAGCCCCATTTCCTCAAGGACACGTGCCACAGAGTCTCCAACTGCAGGTGTTGGTGCCAAACTCAAGTCCACAATACCAAACTCCACACCCAGTCTCTCACTGGCCATTTGACCAACCAATTGACCGATACGAGTGATTTTAAAGGCAGTTTTCTTGACTGTTTCTGCTACTACATCAAAGCTCTGTCCACGAACTTTTTCCAAGGCACGTTTCACCACACCAGGACCAGAAACTCCGACATTGATGATAACATCTGCCTCCCCAACACCATGGAAGGCACCCGCCATAAATGGATTGTCCTCAACAGCATTAGCGAATACAACCAACTTAGCTGCCCCCATATCAGATAGAGTTGCCGTTTCCTTGATAACTCGTCCCATATCTGCGACAGCCGTCATATTGATACCAGACTTGGTTGAGCCTATATTGACTGACGAGCAGACCTTATCCGTTTCAGCCAAAGCACGAGGAATAGAATTGATAAGAATCTCATCTCCCTTTTGATAACCCTTTTGTACCAAGGCTGAAAAACCACCAATAAAGTCCACACCAATCTCTTTCGCAGCCTTATCAAGTGCTTTTGCCAGAACCACATAGTCTGTCGCATCTGTCGCCGCCCCAATCAGAGAAATAGGAGTCACCGATACACGCTTATTAACGATTGGAATCCCCAACTCAGCCGCAATTTCATCGCCAACAGCCACTAATTTAGCTGCCTTGGTCCTAATCTTTTGATAAATTTTCTCCGCAGCACGATTGATATCCGGATCGATACAGTCCAATAGGGAAATCCCCATGGTAATAGTTCTGATATCGAAGTTTTGCTCCTCAATCATGGAGATGGTTTCAGTAACTTGTCTAATATCCATGTGCACCTCCTAGATATTATACATAGCTTCGAAAATCGCTGCACTCTGAATGTTGATTTTCACATTCAAAATTTGCCCAAAAGCTTCAAATTCATTACGAAGACGTGTAAAATCTTGCTTTTCATCACTAGAGACGACAGCCATCATCGTGAAATATTCATCCAAGACAGTTTGAGAGATATCATCAATATTCAAACCCAATTCTGCTATTTTACCAGAAACACCTGCAACAATTCCAGATTTATCTTTACCAACAACAGTTATAATCGCTTTCATAAGCAAACTCCAATTCTTCTTTTAATAGGAAACCTGAACATTAAACAGGATTCTTTTCAAATAGTATAGCATAATTCTAACTAAAATACTCAAAAACGCCTGCTTACGAAGTTGTTCTTAAGAAAAAAACAATTTCGTAAACAAGCGTCTACTATCCCAACTTATGATGAGTGTTCCCGCTAGGACCGAAATCCTAGCGGTAGACCAGAGCTAGACTAAGAGCACAAGACTCCATCATCATAACACTCAACAAAATTGATGATTTTATACTAATTCGATGATCGCCATTGGCGCTGCATCACCACGACGTGGTTCAGTTTTAAGGATACGAGTGTATCCACCGTTACGTTCAGCATAACGAGGTGCGATTTCTGAGAACAATTTTTGAAGTGCTGTAGTAGAAGTGTACTTATCAGTTGCTTCATCATAGTTTTCAGATGCGATTTCATTACGTACGAAAGCAGCTGCTTGACGACGTGCATGCAAATCACCACGTTTACCTAGAGTAATCATTTTTTCAACAGTTTTACGGATTTCTTTAGCACGAGCTTCAGTTGTCACGATTGATTCGTTGATCAAAAGGTCAGTTGTCAAATCGCGAAGCATTGCTTTACGTTGTGAGCTAGTGCGTCCTAGTTTACGGTAAGCCATTTATTCCTCCTTTATTTATCTTTTAATCCAAGACCCAAATCAATGAGTTTGAGTTTCACTTCTTCCAAACTCTTGCGTCCAAGATTTCGTACTTTCATCATCTCTGCTTCAGATTTTTCTGTCAAATCATGCACAGTATTGATACCGGCACGTTTCAAACAGTTGTATGAACGCACAGACAAGTCCAGTTCCTCAATCGTACGATCCAAAATACGGTCGTCAGATTCAGTATCAGCTTCTTTCATCACTTCAGTTGACTTAGCAATCTCAGTAAGATTTGTAAACAAATCAAGATGTTCTGTCAAAATACGTGCTGAAAGCCCTAAAGCATCTTCTGGAATAATTGTTCCATTTGTCAAGATTTCAAGGGTTAATTTGTCAAATCCATCATTGCTACCTACACGAGCAGGTTCCACTTGATAGTTGACTTTTGTAACTGGTGTATAAATAGAATCTACAGCAAGTGTTCCAACTGGTGCATTATCCTTTTTATTTTCATCAGCAGGTACATATCCACGACCACTGTTAACAGTCATAGTCGCTTTTAGAGAAGAACCTTCACCGATTGTAAAGAGATAATGATCTGGATTTACAATTTCAATATCGCTATCTGTCAAAATGTCACCAGCTGTTACTTCAGCAGGACCTTCAACATCTAGTTCGATGATTTTTTCGTCTTCAACGTACGATTTCACTGCAATTCCTTTAATGTTCAGAATGATTTGCATCACGTCTTCACGAACACCTGGAACTGTGTCAAACTCATGTAACACACCATCAATATTGATAGATGTCACAGCTGCTCCTGGTAGAGAAGCTAGAAGTACACGACGAAGAGAGTTACCAAGAGTTGTACCGTAGCCACGTTCAAGTGGTTCGATTACAAACTTGCCATAATCTTTATTTTCATCAATTTTTGTTATATTTGGTTTTTCAAACTCGATCATTTAGTTACTCCCTCTTAAACGAAAAGCAGTGTAATGCGATGATTATACACGGCGACGTTTTGGAGGACGAGCACCATTGTGTGGCACTGGAGTCACATCACGAATTGCTGTTACTTCAAGACCAGCGGCAGCAAGCGCACGAATAGCTGACTCACGACCAGAACCTGGACCTTTTACAGTAACTTCAACTGATTTAAGACCGTGTTCTTGTGCAGATTTAGCAGCAGCTTCAGAAGCCATTTGAGCAGCGAATGGTGTAGATTTACGAGAACCTTTGAAACCAAGAGCACCAGCTGATGACCAAGCAATTGCATTACCATGCACATCAGTAATCATAACAATAGTGTTATTAAATGTAGCGTGAATATGAGCAATACCAGATTCGATATTCTTTTTCACACGACGTTTACGTGTTGGTTTAGCCAAGACTTTTACCTCCTATATTATTTTTTCTTACCAGCAATCGCAACAGCTTTACCTTTACGAGTGCGAGCGTTGTTTTTAGTGTTTTGTCCACGGACAGGAAGTCCACGACGGTGACGGATACCACGGTATGAACCGATTTCCATCAAACGTTTGATGTTCAAGTTTACTTCACGACGAAGGTCACCTTCAACTTTGATTGCATCCACTTCACGACGGATAGCATCTTCTTGATCTGATGTAAGATCACGTACACGAACATCTTCTGAGATTCCAGCAGCAGCCAAAATTTTCTTAGATGTTGCAAGTCCGATACCATAAACATAAGTCAATGAGATTACTACGCGTTTGTCATTTGGAATGTCAACTCCAGCAATACGAGCCATGTTTTCTCCTTTCTATCTTATCCTTGACGTTGTTTGTGTTTTGGATTTGCTGGGCAAATTACCATAACACGACCATTACGACGAATAACTTTACAGTATTCGCAAATTGGTTTGACCGATGGTCTTACTTTCATTTCTTATCCCTCCAAGTTTTTCGATTATTTAAAGCGGTAAGTGATACGTCCACGTGTCAAGTCATATGGACTCATTTCGACAGTAACACGATCTCCCGCTAAAATACGAATATAGTTTTTACGAATTTTACCAGAAACTGTTGCTAAAATCTGATGTCCATTTTCAAGTTCAACCGTAAACATTGCATTCGGCATTGTATCAACTACTTTGCCTTCAACTTCAATCACATCGTCTTTTGCCACGCAAAAGCACCTCCATAAATTTCGATTCGATGCCTCTAGACACAGAGACAACAATTATAAGTCAGACTATCTCAGTATAACATTTGTAGCGGATTTTTGCAAGTGTAAAAAACGCTTTATTTCAAATTTGTCAATACTTTTTCGATATCTGAGAAGACATCATTGATATCTTGATTACCTTCGATGTCATGAACCAAACCTTTGGCACGGTAGTGAGCAATGATTGGTTCCCCTTGAGCAATATTCACATCCAAACGACGTTTGACTGTCTCGGGCTTATCATCTTCACGTTGGTAGTAATCTTCTTCTTTATAGTCAACTGGTGGGTTAAAGACCTTGTGGAAAGTTTCTCCAGTTACGCGGTGGATAATACGGCCACTCAAACGTTCCAAGAGGCTGTCTGGATTCACTTCGATGTTGATAACACCTTCCAGTTCGATGCCAAGTTCAGCCAATGTTTTGTCCAAGGCATGAGCTTGTTCGATTGTACGTGGGTAACCATCCAACAAGAATCCTGTTTCTTTAATATCATCTTGTGAAAGACGTTCTTTTACGATTCCATTTGTAACTTCATCAGGAACCAATTCACCCTTGTCAATGTATGACTTAGCAAGAACACCCATTTCAGTTTGATTTGCCATAGCAGCGCGGAACATATCACCTGTTGAGATATGTGCAACATGGAATTGTTCTACGATTTTTGCTGCTTGAGTTCCCTTACCTGCACCAGGTAAGCCCATAATCAAAAGATTCATGATTTGATCTCCTTATTTTATTTTTAAATAGAAGCAAAAAGTCTTTTCACCCCTATTTAAAAACAAAATAGAAGAGGGGAGACCAAACTCTCACAAATGTCAGAGTTTAAACCTCCACTCCCTCAGCATTTACTGATTCAGTAAATGCTTTTATTCTGTTCTGTCCATGAAACCAACATACTTACGTTTCAATAGGTAACCTTCCAATTGTTTGATTCCTTCAATACCTGTAGAGATAATGATCAAAAGACTAGTTCCTCCAAAAGCAACTGCTTCTGAAAGCCCGAAAATATCTTTTGCTACGATCGGTAAAATAGAAATCACACCAAGGAAGAGAGAACCAACAGTTGCAAGACGACGAAGAAGTTTAGACATATATTCCTCTGTACCTTTACCAGGACGAACTCCGTGGATATAGGCACCGCTCTTTTGTAGGTTTTCTGCCGCTTTTTCAGGATTAATCTGTACAAACGTATAGAAGAATGTAAAGAGAATAATCAACAAAGCATACATGGCAATACCAGTTGGTGAAGTTGTTGCCAGCATTTCTTGTGCTGTTCTTACCCAAGCCCAATCATGACCTGTAGCGCTCAAAAACTGAAGAATAGCCGCAGGCGCTGCAGTAATCGAACTTGCAAAGATAACAGGGATAACTCCAGCAGGGTTTACCTTCAAAGGAAGGTAAGAGCTAGAAGGAGCACCTTGTGCAACCTTAGTATATTGGATTGGAATTTTGTATTCTGCTTGTTGAACATAAGTTGTAAAATAAATGATCAACAATACAGTAATAATCAAAATGATTACGAAAATGATAGATGAGTTGATACGGCTACTTGGGACGTTCACAAAGTAGTCCACATATATGCCCTGAATCATCTCAGGAATTGATGCAACAATCCCGGCAAAGATAATCATAGAAACACCATTTCCGTATCCCTTATCTGTAATTTGCTCTCCCAACCAAGTCACAATCATGCTACCAGCTGTTAAGATGATACCAATCATGATAAAGACTTGTGGAGTAAGAGCTGTTTTCAACAATTGAGCTCCAGCCAAAGTATTAAAACCAGCTGTAATCCCGATAGATTGCACAAAGGCTAGAACAAGAGCAATATAACGAGTAGCTTGATTTAATTTTCTTCGACCTACTTCCCCTTGTTTACCCCACTCTACAAATTTGGGTAAAATATCCATTTGCAAGAGTTGGACAACGATAGAGGCCGTAATGTAGGGACTAACACCAAGAGCAAAAACTGAGAAGTTTTTCATGGCATTCCCTGAGACCAAGCTCAACATGTTTAAGAAGGATAATCCACTTAAAGCATTCAAGCTATTGGCATTCACACCAGGAACTGTAATGCTAGTTCCGATACGAAAGACCAAAACGATAAAAATTGTAAATAAAATTTTTGATCGAACCTGCTTGACTTTAAGAGCTTCTCTTAATAATTTAAAAAACATAGGTCACCTCTCTTAGATGACTTCTACTGAACCACCTTTAGCAGTGATAGCTTCTTCAGCTGATTTAGAGAATTTAGCTGCTTTCACAGTCAATTTCTTAGTCAACTCACCGTTACCAAGAACTTTAATACCTGATTTTTCAGCTTTAACAATTCCTGCTTCGATAAGAACAACTGGAGTAACTTCAGCACCATCTTCAAAGACGTTCAATTGGTCAAGGTTCACAATTGCGTATTCTTTAGCGTTGATGTTAGTGAATCCACGTTTTGGAAGACGACGGAACAATGGAGTTTGTCCACCTTCAAAACCAAGGCGAACTCCGCCACCGCTACGAGCTTTTTGACCTTTTTGACCACGACCAGATGTTTTACCGTTACCTGATGAAGTACCACGACCAACGCGGTTACGTACTTTACGAGAACCTTCTGCAGGTTTCAATTCATGAAGTTTCATTTTTATTTTCTCCTCTTTTGTAAAATGCTAGCGCCGATAAGGGAGAAAAGGTTGTCCCCCCAATCAACTCGCCTATACGACGTCATCATAGATGACTATATCTAGTTTTAGGGGATGGTATAGTGCACATCCCCTAAAAATTCATTAGTTTACTTCTTCAACTGTTACCAAGTGAGATACTGCAGTGATCATACCACGGATAGCAGCGTTATCTTCTTTAATAACAGAGCTGTTCAATTTGCCAAGTCCAAGTGCTACAACAGTTTTACGTTGTGATGGAATGCGTCCGATTGGAGACTTAGTCAAAGTAATTTTAATTTGAGCCATTTTATCCCCTTTCTTATGCCAAATCAGAAACTGAAATACCACGAAGGGCAGCAACTTCTTCAGCGCGTTTCAATTGTTTCAAACCTTCAACAGTTGCACGAACAATGTTGATTGGAGTGTTAGAACCAAGTGATTTAGATGTAATATCTGCCACACCTGCCAATTCCACAACGGCACGAACTGCACCACCAGCGGCAACTCCAGAACCTTCTACAGCAGGTTTCAACAATACTTTAGCTCCACCGAATTCTGAAAGAACTTCGTGTGGGATTGTTGTTCCAACCATAGGAACTTCGATCAAGTTTTTCTTAGCATCATCTACTGCTTTACGGATTGCTTCTGGAACTTCTTGAGCTTTACCAGTACCAAATCCTACGCGACCGTTGTGGTCACCAACAACAACAAGAGCTGCGAAACGAAGACGACGTCCACCTTTAACAACTTTTGTAACACGGTTGACAGCAACTACGCGTTCTTCTAATTCAACTGCATTGTCTTTAAATGCCATTTTCTAGTGTCCTCCTATTAGAATTTCAATCCGTTTTCACGAGCTGCATCAGCCAAAGCTTTCACACGTCCGTGATATAGATATCCACCGCGGTCGAACACCACTTCTGAAATACCTTTAGCGTTTGCACGTTCTGCAACGAGTTTACCGACAGCAACGGCTTGTTCAGTTTTAGTTCCTTTTGAAACTTCTTTGTCAAGAGTTGAAGCACTTGCGAGCGTTACACCCGCTACGTCATCAATCACTTGAGCGTAGATGCCTGTATTAGAACGGAATACGTTCAAACGTGGGCGATCAGCAGTTCCAGAGAGTTTTCCGCGAACGCGACGGTGGCGTTTTTGGCGGAGTTTGTTTTTATCTGGTTTTGAAATCACAGTTTTCACCTCTTTAGTTTTAAATCGTGTGCTATGCACAAAGTTGGAAAATAGGTTGGTGGTTGAGACTCAACCACTCAACATTATTTACCTGTTTTACCTTCTTTACGGCGAACGAATTCACCAACGTAACGGATACCTTTACCTTTATATGGTTCTGGTGAACGAAGGCTACGTACGTAAGCAGCTGTTTGACCAACTACTTCTTTTGAAATTCCGCTAACAACGATTGTTGTTGGGTTTGGAAGTTCAAAAGTAATTCCTTCTGGAGCTTCAACTTCGTCTGGATGAGATTTACCAACAGCCAAAACAAGTTTAGATCCTTGAAGTTGTGCACGGTAACCAACCCCGCGCATTTCAAGTTCTTTCTTGAATCCTTCTGATACACCAACAACCATGTTGTTCAAAAGGGCACGAGTAGTTCCGTGAATAGTTTTCATTTCTTTTGAATCGTTTGGACGGTGAAGAGTTACTTCAGTACCTTCCACACGGATTTCAATATCTTTTGAGAACTCACGAGTAAGTTCTCCTTTAGGTCCTTTTACAGTTACAACGTTGTCATTGTTAGTGATTTCAACACCAGCAGGCAACACGATAACTTTATTACCAATACGTGACATGTTTATTTTCTCCTGTTAAATTGTCAGGCCAGAATGGCCAGTTTTCACGGGGTTAAATCGATTCCTCGATCTAAAGGAACATTTAGGTTTCAATTTCAAAGTGAATCTAGGCATCGTCTCGCAGGCATAACTTTGGGTTAGGCAAGAGACGATAACGAAGAGTCACAAAGAAATTGGGAGCTAAATATTACCAAACGTAAGCGATAACTTCTCCACCAACATTCTTTTGGCGTGCTTCTTTATCAGTAAGCAAACCTTCAGAAGTTGAAAGGATAGCAATTCCAAGTCCGTTAAGAACTTTTGGAAGGTCTTCACGTTTTTTGTAGACACGAAGTCCTGGTTTAGAAACACGTTTCAAGTTAGTGATAACTTTTTCACCATTTGGTCCGTATTTAAGGAATACACGGATGATGCCTTGTTTGTCATCTTCGATGATTTCAACGTTTTTTACAAAACCTTCGCGTTTAAGGATTTCAGCAATCCCTTTTTTGATGTTTGATGCAGGTACTTCAAGTACTTCGTGTTTAGCTTGGTTAGCATTACGAATACGAGTTAGGAAGTCTGCGATTGGGTCAGTCATAACCATTTTGTTTTTCTCCTCTTACTAGTAGTTTGCAAGTTGCACTTGCTAGTTAATACATGATACAAAGAGCGTAACAGCAAGAGCAAAAATAGGCAATTTGATGCAGGAGCGATGCTCCAAAGAAAATTGGTCTTTTTTGCCAAAGCTGTAGCTCGTGTTCAAATTGGCAAGCCCAACTGAACCCGGGCTAAACTCTGTGTGAAAAAGATAAACTTTCCTAGAAACTTCAGTTTCTTCGTCAAGTTTCCTATTTTCACTTAGAGTTTTGACGCTCTTGATATCTTAAATTACCAAGATGCTTTGGTAACGCCTGGGATTTGTCCTTTGTAAGCTAATTCACGGAAGCAAACACGGCAAAGTTTAAATTTGCGGTAAACTGAATGTGGACGACCACATTTTTCACAACGAGTATAAGCTTGAGTAGAGAACTTCGCTGGACGTTTGTTCTTAGCAATCATTGATTTTTTAGCCATTAGATTTACCTCCTATATTATTTTGCAAAAGGCATTCCAAGGCCTGTAAGCAATGCACGTGACTCTTCGTCAGTGTTAGCAGTTGTTACGATAACGATGTCAAGACCACGAGTTTTGTCAACGTCATCGAAGTTGATTTCTGGGAAAATCAATTGTTCTTTCACACCAAGTGTGTAGTTTCCGCGTCCATCAAATGATTTTGTTGGAACACCGTGGAAGTCACGTACACGTGGAAGTGAAACTGAAACCAATTTATCCAAGAATTCGTACATACGTTCACCACGAAGGGTAACTTTTGCACCGATCGCAACACCTTCACGAAGACGGAAGCCGGCGATTGATTTTTTAGCTTTAGTGATAAGTGGTTTTTGACCTGAGATAAGTGCCAATTCTTCAGCAGCTTTTTCAAGGCTTTTAGCGTTTGATACAGCTTCACCAACACCCATGTTCAAAACGATCTTATCTACTTTAGGCACAGCCATCACTGATGAGTAGTTGAATTGTTCTGTCAAAGCAGGAACTACTTCATTAAGATATTTTTCTTTTAAACGATTTGCCATTATACTTCTCCTTTCCTTCGTGATTAATCAAGCACTTCGCCTGATTTTTTGTTGTAGCGAACTTTTTTACCGTCTACAAATTTGTAACCAACACGACCAGCTACACCATTTTTGTCCAAAACTTGAACGTTTGATACGTGGATAGCTGCTTCTTTCTCGATGATACCACCTTGAGGAAGTTCGTTAGTTGGACGTTGGTGTTTCTTAACGATGTTAACACCTTCAACGATAACTTTGTTTACTTTTGGAAGGGCAGTAAGGACAACAGCTTCTGTTCCCTTATCTTTACCAGCGATTACGCGAACTTTGTCGCCTTTTTTTACAAACATTAGGTTTCTCCTTGATTTTTCTTACGCCCATAAGGGCACCCTGGAGGTAAATCCAGGGGACTAGTTTGTTTCTAAAAATTAAAGTACTTCTGGAGCAAGTGACACGATCTTCATGAAACCACCTTCACGCAATTCACGTGCAACTGGGCCAAAGATACGTGTTCCGCGAGGAGTTTTGTCTTCACGGATGATAACTGCTGCGTTTTCGTCAAATTTGATGTATGAACCATCAGCACGACGAGCACCTGATTTAGTACGAACGATAACTGCTTTAACAACGTCACCTTTTTTAACCGCACCACCAGGAGTAGCTTGTTTTACAGATGCCACGATAACATCACCGATGTTTGCAAATTTACGTCCTGAACCACCAAGAACTTTGATAGTCAAGATTTCGCGAGCACCGCTGTTGTCTGCGACTTTCAAACGAGTTTCTGTTTGAATCATTTCAGTTTTCTCCTTTCAGGTTTGATTAGATGATGACCGCTTCTTCAACAACTTCTACAAGACGGAAACGTTTTGTAGCTGAAAGCGGGCGAGTTTCCATGATACGTACGATATCGCCTTCTTTGGCAACATTGTTTTCATCATGAGCTTTGTATTTTTTAGAGTAGTTAATACGTTTACCATAGACTGGGTGGTTACGTTTTGTTTCAACTACAACTGTGATTGTCTTGTCCATTTTGTCAGATACAACACGTCCAACAAGAACTTTACGATTATTGCGTTCCATTGAAATTTCTCCTTCCCTAGTCTATTATTTCGCTTCAGATTGAACTGTTTTGATACGAGCGATTTGTTTTTTAACTTCTTTCAAGCGAGCTGTTTGTTCCAATTGACCAGTAGCAGCTTGGAAACGAAGTTCAAACAATTCTTTTTTCAATTCGTTTTCGCGCTTCGCGAGTTCTTCTTGAGAAAGACCACGAAGTTCTTTAACAAATTCTTTTACTTCATTAAGTTTCATGCCTTCTCCTTATTCTGCTTCACGTTTTACGAATTTACATTTAACTGGCAATTTGTGGCTAGCAAGACGAAGCGCTTCGCGAGCGATCTCTTCAGATACACCAGCGATTTCGAACATCACTTTACCACGTTTAACTGGTGCTACCCAACCTTCAGGTGCCCCTTTACCAGATCCCATACGCACACCGATAGCTTTAGCAGTGTATGATTTGTGTGGGAAGATTTTAATCCAAACTTTACCACCACGTTTCATGTAACGAGTCATGGCGATACGAGCAGCTTCGATTTGGCGGTTAGTGATCCAGTGGCTAGTTGTAGCTTGAAGACCGTATTCACCGAATGCTACTTCTTTTCCACCTTTTGCTTCACCGCGCATTTTTCCACGGAATTCACGACGGTGTTTAACACGTTTAGGTACTAACATTGGTTATTTACCTCCTTTAGTGTTTTTGCGAGCTGGAAGAACTTCACCACGATAGATCCATACTTTAACACCAAGTTTACCGTATGTAGTATCTGCTTCTTCCCAAGCATAATCGATATCTGCACGAAGTGTGTGAAGTGGAACAGTTCCTTCAGAGTATCCTTCAGCACGGGCGATATCTGCACCGTTCAAGCGACCTGATACTTGAGTTTTGATTCCTTTAGCTCCAGCACGCATTGCACGTTGGATTGCTTGTTTTTGTGCACGACGGAAAGCAACACGTTGCTCCAATTGACGAGCAATACCTTCACCTACAAGGTGAGCATCCAAATCAGGTTGTTTGATTTCGATGATGTTGATGTGTACTTGTTTTCCAGTCAATTTGTTAAGTTTTGCACGGAGTGCATCAACGTTAGCACCACCTTTACCGATAACCATGCCTGGCTTAGCAGTGTGAAGTGAAACGTTAACTTTGTTTACTGCGCGTTCGATTTCGATAGTTGAAACTGCTGCGTCAGCAAGTTCTTTTTGAACGAATTTACGGATTGCAAGATCTTCATGAAGGTAATCCGCGTATTCTTTTTCAGCATACCATTTGGCATCCCAATCACGGATGATGCCGACACGCATACCAATTGGATGTACTTTTTGACCCACGATTTTACCTCCTTATTTTTCTGCAACAGCTACAGTGATGTGAGCTGTACGTTTGTTGATTGGTGAAGCTGAACCTTTCGCACGTGGACGGAAACGTTTCATAGTTGGTCCTTCGTTTGCGAATGCTTCAGATACTACCAAGTTAGCTTTATCCAAACCAAAGTTGTTTTCAGCGTTAGCTACAGCTGAGTTCAAAACTTTCAAGATGATTTCAGCAGCTTTGTTTGGAGTGAATGTCAAGATTGCGATTGCATCGGCTACGCTTTTACCACGGATGTTATCAAGAACAAGACGTGATTTACGAGGTGAAACACGTACTGTACGAGCCATTGCTTTAGCTGAAGTAATTTCTGCCATTTATGTTCTCCTTATTTTCTACGTGTTTTCTTGTCGTCTGCAGCGTGACCTTTGTAAGTACGAGTTGGTGCAAATTCACCAAGTTTGTGACCTACCATGTCTTCTTGGATGTAAACAGGTACGTGTTTACGTCCGTCATAAACTGCGATAGTGTAACCAATGAAACTTGGGAAGATCGTTGAACGACGTGACCAAGTTTTAATAACTTTTTTCTTTTCGTCGTTAGCTTGAGCTTCAACTTTTTTCATCAAATGCTCATCGACGAAAGGTCCTTTTTTAAGACTGCGTCCCATTTTTATATTTTCTCCTTTAAATGTTGTACCACAGCGGCTTGCGCTCTTATGGAGCGCTACCGAGCTGGCGGATTTACTAGTTGCTTAAGCGACTAGTTTAATATTATTTCTCGTTGCGACGACGAACGATAAGTTTGTCAGATTTCGCTTTCTTGTTACGAGTTTTAAGACCAAGAGCAGGTTTGCCCCATGGAGTAGATGGTGCTTTACGACCAACTGGTGCTTTACCTTCACCACCACCGTGTGGGTGATCGTTAGGGTTCATTACAGAACCACGAACTGTTGGGCGGATACCTTTCCAACGGCTACGTCCTGCTTTACCAAGGTTTACAAGTCCATGTTGTTCGTTTCCGACAACACCAACTGTAGCACGGCAAGTTCCAAGAATCATACGAACTTCACCTGATTGAAGACGAACAAGAACGTATTTACCTTCAGACCCCAATACTTGAGCAGATGCACCAGCAGCACGTACCAATTCACCACCACGACCAGGTTTCAACTCGATGTTGTGGATCAAAGTACCAACTGGGATGTTAGCAAGTGGAAGAGCGTTTCCGACTTTGATATCTGCTTCTGGACCTGAAACGATACGTTGACCTACTTCAAGACCTTTTGGAGCGATGATGTATGCTTTCACACCGTCAGTGTAGTGTACAAGAGCGATGTTTGCAGAACGGTTTGGATCGTACTCGATTGTTTTAACAACTGCTTCAACATTGTCTTTGTTACGTTTGAAGTCAACCAAACGGTAGAAACGTTTGTGTCCACCACCTTGGTGACGAACTGTGATACGACCGTTGTTGTTACGACCAGCCTTGCTCTTCAATGCAACAAGCAATGATTTTTCAGGAGTGCTTGTTGTGATTTCAGCGAAATCCAAAGAAGTCATATTACGGCGACCGTTTGTTGTTGGTTTATAAACACGAATTCCCACGATATTTCCTCCTTAGATTATTCAGCTTCAGCAGCAAACAACTCGATTGCTTTAGAATCAGCTGTAAGTGTGATGATAGCTTTTTTAGTTTTGTTAGTAAAACCAGTGTAACGTCCAACACGTTTAGCTTTTGGTTTTACGTTGATTGTGTTAACATTAGCAACTTTAACACCTTCGAAAGCAGCTTCAACAGCTTGCTTGATCAAAAGTTTGTGTGCACGAGTGTCAACTTCAAATACATATTTTCCTGCTTCAAGTTGAGCCATTGAGCTTTCAGTGATTACAGGTTTTTTGATAACATCATACAAATTCATTATGCAAGAACCTCCTCGATTTTAGAGATAGCTGCTTGAGTAACAAGAAGTTTGTCACTATTTGCGATGTCAAGAACACTTGCAGTTGTAGCAGTCGCAACTTTCACGTTTGGAAGGTTACGAGCTGAGAGAGCTGCGAATTCGTTTCCTTCTTCAAGAATAACAAGGACTTTAGAATCGATGCTCAAAGCTGCAAGAACTTTTGCAAATTCAGCAGTTTTTGGAGCTGTAAATTCAAGAGAATCAACGGCTACAAATTTATTTTCAGCAACTTTTTCTGAGTAAACAGATTTAAGCGCAAGGCGACGAACTTTTTGAGGAAGTTTGTACGCATAGCTACGTGGAGTTGGTCCGAAGACGATTCCACCACCACGCCATTGTGGAGAGCGGATAGAACCTTGACGAGCACGTCCAGTTCCTTTTTGACGCCATGGTTTGCGTCCGCCACCTGAAACAGCTGAGCGGTTTTTAACTGCGTGAGTTCCTTGACGAAGGCTAGCACGTTGGCTGATGATCACATCAAACACAACAGATTGGTTTGGTTCGATACCAAAGATTGCATCGTTAAGAACAACTTCGCCAGCTTGTTTACCAGTTTGGTCGAATAATGTTACATTTGCCATTTTGACTGTATTCCCCTTTCCTTATTATTTACCAGCTTTAACTGCTGACTTGATAGTGATAAGAGATTTCTTAGCACCTGGTACGTTACCTTTGATAAGGATAACGTTCTTTTCTGGAACAACTTGTACAACTTCAAGGTTTTGAATTGTTACGCGGTCACCACCCATACGTCCTGCAAGGTTTTTACCTTTGAATACGCGGTTAGGTGCAACAGGTCCCATAGAACCTGGACGACGGTGGTAACGAGAACCGTGAGCCATTGGTCCACGTGATTGTCCGTGGCGCTTGATAACACCTTGGAAACCTTTACCTTTAGAAGTACCAGTTACGTCAACAACGTCTCCAGCTGCGAATGTTTCAACTGTGATTTCAGCACCAACTTCCAAGCCTTCAACGTTTTTGAATTCACGAATGAAGCGCTTAGGAGCCGTGTTAGCTTTCGCTACATGTCCTTTAGCAGGTTTGTTGCTCAATACTTCGCGTTTGTCATCGAAACCAACTTGGATAGCGTTGTATCCGTCTGTTTCAACAGTTTTAACTTGAAGAACAACGTTTGGAGTTGCTTCAATAACTGTTACAGGGATCAATTCGCCAGCTTCAGTGAAGATTTGAGTCATTCCCACTTTTTTCCCTAAGATTCCTTTTGTCATGAGAAAATAGTTCCTTTTCTATATTTTTTATTCAAAAAGTTTTTAACGAGCGTTTTTTATGCTCAAGGTATCAAGCTTTAGATTAAAGTTTGATTTCTACGTTTACACCACTTGGAAGATCCAATTTCATCAACGCATCAACTGTTTTTTGAGTTGGGTTAACGATATCAATCAAACGTTTGTGTGTACGCATTTCAAATTGTTCGCGAGAGTCTTTGTATTTGTGAGTCGCACGAATGATTGTGTAGAGGCTACGTTCAGTTGGAAGTGGGATTGGACCCGCAACTTGTGCACCTGTACGAGTAGCTGATTCTACGATTTTTGCAGCCGCTGTGTCAAGCGTACGGTGTTCGTAAGCTTTCAAACGGATACGGATTTTTTTGTTTGCCATCTTTTTCTCCTTTTCGTCTATTTAAGATAATAGGCTAGCTCCACAAGAAAACCGACGCGGTGTTGCGTGGCAATGCAACCGAGCGTGTCGCAACCTCTTGCATCAAAGCTAAGGCTGTAATTTACAGCACCATAATAGAATAACACAAAGCCCCTGCGATTGCAAGGGATTTGTTGCTGTTTTTTTGTTTTTTTACAATGAAACTGTTTTCTTTTTTTATAGGTCATTTATTTAACTATTTTTATAGAAGAAAGTTAATCTCTCTTCACCTGTTCATAGCTTTCTTTTCCATCATTGAGCTTGTCCCAAATCACTACTTGCCCACTTTTGAAAGATTTTTGCACATCGATAATTCGTTGGTTGGACGAACCTCGAAACTGGAGCATGAGATTTCTCTTAGTTCGATCGTATCGTCCGTCGACAAGAATGTCAATCAATGATAAGAGTTCCAGTTTATCTGGAGTTTCCAACATCATTTCTTCCCAAGTATATCCCGTCCAGGACCAGATGTCTTTATCTGGCAATTCCTTACGAATGCGTTTAACCAGAGGCAAGAGAATGCCCGTATTGAGGAATGGCTCCCCTCCCAGTAAGGTCAAGCCTTGAACATAGTGCTGGGCAAGATCTGCCATAATCTGTTCTTCTAACTCTGCTGTATAAGGAATGCCTGCATTGAAAGACCAAGTCGCAACATTATAGCACCCCTCGCAGTGAAACATGCAGCCTGATACATAGAGGGAGTTACGCACACCCTCTCCATCCACAAAGTTGAAGGCCTTGTAATCAATAATACGCCCTTGACTGAGATCCTCGCTTTTCCATTCTTGTGGTTTTGGATTATTCATTCGCTACCTCTATCCAATAACGCTCAACTCCATTACGAACATCTTCAAGGAGCCCACCATTTGCTAGAATGACTGCTCTGCTAGCAGGATTATTCACGCTACAGGTCACAAGAGTTCTCTTGATGTTCTTTTCCTTAGCAACTTGCAAGCCCTGACAGAGAGTCTCTTTAGCATAACCTTTGCCTCTTTCTGATGGACGAATGGAGTAGCCAATGTGGCCAGCATAATTCAATAATCCCTCATTCAGTCTCAATCGCAGATTCAAAAATCCTAGAGCACGACCTACATCATCAAATGATACAAATTGAATAGAAGGAACACGATTTTCAGGCAAGTTTATTCCCATCTCTTTTTGCATATTTGTTTCCAACCACTCTTCATACACAAAGTTCTCTGTATCCCAAAATCCTCCATCATGGCCTGATTGGCTCTTTTCAAACTCTTCCATCATCTCTAAAACTGTTTCTTTATCTGCTAAACTTGGTCTGCGTAATTCCATCCTTACCTCCCACTAAGAGAAAAGCGAGAGCTGACTCTCACTTTTATTTCTTCTTATTCTTATTTAAAAATTGTTCTCTGAGGTTGAGCAAGCGTTCTTTTTTACCAGCTCCACCTTTAGAGTGTTTCTCGTGATAACGGGTCACTTGTGCACGTCCCTTATCGTCTAATTGATATTTTCCCATTTCATTTCTTTCTAATTTGTTACTTGATGGCCAGCTATTTTAATCGTTGAACCATTCATATGTTTGACACGCGCTGCGATTTCCTTGTGACGCCCATTGACCATCGGTCTCGCTTGAGGATTGCCTAAATAGCCACAAGTCCGTTTAACAACGTCTACTGTTTTAGGGTCGCTATTTCCACAGTTTGGACAAGCAAATCCTCTCTCAGTTGGTTCAAAATCCCCTTCAAAGTCACACTTGTAGCAACGGTCGATTGGTGTATTGGTCCCTAGATAGCCGACACGGTCATAGGCATAGTCCCAGACAGCTTCCAAGGCCTTTGGATTTTGCTGAAGGACTGGATACTCACAATAATGGATGAAACCACCTGACGCACCTGCTTCCGGATAGACTTTCTCAAAGTCTAATTTTTCAAACGGTGTTGGATTTTTACGAACATCGTAGTGGAAAGAGTTGGTGTAGTATTCCTTATCTGTAATATCAGGAATAGAACCAAACTTCTCTGTATCCAGTCGGCAAAAACGGTCTGTCAAACTTTCGGACGGTGTTGAGTAGATAGAGAAATGGTAGCCATATTGATCTGACCACTCTTCCACCCGGCGTTTCATATCACGAATGATATCCAGCGTGAATTCCTTGGCTTCTGGATTGTGTTCCCAGCTATTTCCAAAGAAGACTGTCGCTACCTCGTACAAACCGATGTAACCCAGCGAAACGGTTGCACGACGATTCTTAAAGAGCTGGTCAACACTTTCTTCTTTACCTAGACGATGGCCAAAAGCACCGTACTGATAGAGGATAGGAGCATTGGCTGGTGTCGCTTCTTTAGTACGTTCGACACGGTAAACCAGAGCATCTTCTGCGATATTCATACGCTCATTGAAGATTTCCCAGAACTTGGTCATGTTACCCTCAGACTCGAGGGCAATGCGAGGAAGATTGACCGTCACAACACCTAGATTCATCCGACCTGAATTAACTTCTACACCATTCTCGTCTTTCCATCCTTGGAGGAACGAACGGCAGCCCATAGGAACCTTGAAAGAACCAGTCAACTCGATAATCTTATCATAGGACAAGACATCTGGATACATCCGCTTGGTTGCACACTCGAGGGCCAACTGTTTGATGTCGTAGTTGGGAGTCCCTTCTTCCAAGTTAAGGCCTCTTTTAAGCGTAAAGATAAGTTTAGGGAAGATAGCTGTGCGGTGTTCTGAACCAAGTCCCTTGATTCGGATGGTCAAGATAGCTTTTTGAATTTCTCGTTCAAAACGACTTGTCCCTAGACCAAAACCTAGTGAAGTAAAGGGGGTTTGTCCATTTGAAGTGAAGAGAGTATTAATTTCATACTCGAGAGATTGCATGGCATCATAGATGTCTTTTTGGGTTTTCTTCCAAGCGTAATCTTCCCGTTTGTCAGGTAAGACCCACTCTTCCGCATCCTTAAGGTGTTTTTGATAATTCTTCTCTGCATAAGGCGCCAAGACTTCATCGATACGGTCAGCTGAACAGCCCCCATACTGGCTAGAAGCAACGTTGGCAATGATTTGGGAAATCTGAGCTGTCGCAGTCTGGATAGACTTAGGACTCTCCACCTCCGCATTTCCAATCTTAAAACCATTCTCCAACATCCCCTTGAAATCAATCAAACAGCAGTTGGTCATAGGTGTATAGGGACTGTAGTCCAAATCGTGATAGTGGATATCCCCCTTTTGGTGGGCATTGGCTACATGCTTAGGAAGCATTTGCAGTCCGATTGATTTTCCAACGATGCCCGCTGTCAAATCACGCTGGGTATTAAAGACATCGCTGTCTTTATTAGCATTTTCATTGACAACGGCCTGGTCTTTGTTGAGAAGTTTATGGATGCTAAAGTTGATATCTGTCGCTTTTGAACGCTCAAAATCCCTTTGTGTCCGATAAGTAATATACTCCTCAGCTAGCGCATATTCTTTGGCTTCAAGGAGTTCATGTTCTACGATATTTTGAATTTCGTAAATCTTAACCCCCTGTGGAAAGCGACTATGAATTTCTGTGACAATTCGCTCGGTCAGAGCATTGAGGCGTTTTTCGACCAGGGGTGTCACATCCATAACCTTGTCAGCCGCCTTGTGGAGAGCCTTGTCAATCTTGTCCACATCAAATACAACACGTCTCCCATCTCGTTTTTCAACGAAGAGAGTTGGCAAAATTGTAATTTTTTCTTCTAGTGCAATCATATGCATGCTCTTTTCTAAAATGTTCTTTCTAAAAAGTATTATACCACTCTAAAAAGAAAAATCAATATCTTGTGTTAAAAATCCTAAAATTTTTAAAAATACACAAGATATTGATTTAGTTATTTAATTTTATAGACTTTAAACTCTGAGTAATCAGTCTTTACTGGTTGGTAATTTTCTTTTAAGAGTGTCTCCACTTCAGACCAGACTGCTACCTTATCGTTCACCACAATCACCTTAGGTTGGTTTTCTTTCAAGTCATTGAGTAAACTAGTTTTATTCTCTTCTGTACTCGTGTAAAGAAGAGGCGATGGGAACATGGATCCAGCCAAACGCTGGCTTTCTTTATACATTTGAACATGTGAATCCCAAATATAGATTTGGTCACCATCACTCGTCTCTTGTTTGACTCTATCTACCACTTGATGTTGTTCTCTATAAGAAGCTGGATGCAAGACAAAACGAGCTACAAAAGGAATTGCAATCAGATAAACCACCACTAGGATCGGTAAGTAGAGATTCCCTTTCATGAATTTTTTCCATAGAGTAGGAACTTCCTCTCTTCTCCGACGACGAGCTCCTCTAGCTGAATGTTTCCCACGAATACTGGTCATCAAAAGAAGGAGTAAAAATGGAATGATTAGAATCAAACGCGAACCGTGAAGAGATTCTTGAGAAAAAAGCAACAAAGCTAATACAAATAAGAAAGCAAAACTAGCTGGCACTGAAATAACATACAATCTTGATGCCTTTGATTGGAACAATCCTAGAAAAACAAGGAAGAGAGCTCCTAAACCAAAGGTCAACAAACCATAGAATACAACATTATCCATTAGTTGAGGATTCGTAAAGACCTGAAGGGAATCAATCGGATATAAAAGACTTCCCATAGCTCCTCCAAAACTACCTGAAGTAAGCACATAGTAGCCTACTGGATAAAAGATGAGAGAAAAGCCAAGTGCTGCTGCAAAAAACTGATAAACTCCATGAGCAAAGCGACCATGCCCAACATTAAAGACAAATAAACCAATCGTTACTACTACAGTAAAGAGAAGACTTGTAAGAGGCTCTATGAAAAATGATAGACCCAAAAAGATCCCCAGACGTAGAAATCCCTTGTCATGGTTAGGATTTGATAGATAAGCTGCTATGAACGAAAATCCTGCAAACAGGAATGGCAGAGCTAAGATCGTAGCATAGCCTCCTCCAAAACCGAGACCGGATACCAAAATATAAAATATGGTTAGGAGTTGCTTGGCTTGTTCCCTTTGTCCCGTCAGATAGTCAGTTGAAGAAAAGAGGAAGTAACCTCCTCCTAAGAGAGCTAGCCATTCTACCAAGGCAAAAAGAATGCCTCCTTGGGTAATATAAAGTGGCAAGTAATAAAGAAGACCGTGACTAGCATAATAGCTACTGTAGAGCTGTCCTCCCTGATGTAAAGCCCACCCTATATACAAATCCTGCGCCTGAGAGGGACTTACCATATCTAAAAGTAAAGGTAGCACCACAGAAAAAACCGTTGCAATCGTACTTCCAATGATGAGTCTGAAAAATGGAAAAGCTACCTGTTCTTCTTTTTCTACATGAGATTCAAGGTTCCTATCCAGTCTATTTTCAATTTCATTACTCTGTATCGTTTCGGATACTTCTTCGATTCTGCCATATACAGCCATGTCGTTTCTCCTATTCAATTTATCTGTCTTAGTATATCAAAAAGACCTAAAATTGTCAGCTTGCGATGGCTGTTTGAGTGATTTTTTGCATAGTTTCACAAAGGTTTCAATTTCCCGAAATCGGTGTAAATGCGTCTGTTTAAATGACATGATATAATCCAATTCTTTCTGAGTCAGCATCGTTCCTCCTATATCTTCTTATTCGTAAAAGGCAAGAAAAATAGGACTGGGTTGTATCCTAAGTCCTAGATTTCTTATAAGATTGGGGCAAATAACTGAGCAATTTCCTTAATCAATTTTTGATACCAGCTATTTTTTATCGTATGAGGGAAAATTTCTTGCGATACTGAAAAAATCTCCTGAAAATCTTTTTGAATCTCTGTGATTGATTTTGTTTTATATAGCAAGACTGCATTTTCATAGTGGTGAAGCAAACTTCTATAATCTAAGTTAATGGTTCCAACTGCAGCAAAGTCCTTATCCACTAAGATTTGTTTACTGTGGATAAAGCCTGGACTATACTCAAAAATCCTCACTCCTGCTGACAACAAATCCGGATAGGCCCCTCTTGTGATGAGTTGGATTAATTTTTTATCCGGAATGAAAGGAGTCACGATGCGGACATCAACACCTCTCATGGCTGCATTTTTAATACTCTCAGTTAAATCATAGTCAATGATCAAGTAAGGTGTCGTTATATAAATAGAATCGGTAGCCTGATTAATCAAACTTTGATAAACCTTTTTCCCTACCTGGGTACGGAAGATAGGCTTGGGTCCACTACCGTACGGAATACAGAGTCCTTGGCTAGAACAAGGCTGGTTTTCCAAGTGATACTGATCAAAATCGCTGATTTCCCCACGATTGATGTACCAAGTCATCAAAAAGAGACGGGTTAAAGCCTTGACACCAAGACCATCTAAGCGAATACCACTATCCTTCCAATAGCCAAAGCGTTCTACATGATTGATGTACTCATCGGCTAAGTTAATGCCTCCTGTATAGGCTACCTGACCATCTATGACAAGGATTTTACGATGGTCCCGATTGTTGTAAGCCACCGTCAAACGAGGAATCACCTTGTTAAATTTATGGGCTTCAATTCCTCGACTACGAAGCTGAATAGTATAGTCTCCAGGTAAAGTCGCCATACAGCCGATATCATCATAGAGCATCTTGACCTCTACACCCTGAGCGGCCTTTTGCTCTAGTATATCTAGTATGCTATTCCACATCAGACCTTCTTCGACAATATAGTACTCTAGAAAGATAAATTTCTCAGCTTTCTTGAGGTCTTCCAACATATGTTGCCACATGCTTTCACCCGAAGAAAAGAATTGTGAATCTGTTCGATCATAGACATCGGCATTGCTATCCATACTTAGCAAAGATTTGATAACTCCGTAAGCCGCCTTATCATCTTCCTTCAATTTCTGGCGGAGAGCTTTACTGTTATCCTCCCGAAAATGCATGGAACCAAGTTTGTCCAACTGCTTGATTTCTTTTTTGGACAATCGCCTTTCACCAAACATCAGATAGAGCAAGGGGCCGATGACAGGAACAAAAGTTACCACTAACCACATTACTTTACTTTCAGGCGCCATTGAACGATTGACAATTGCGACAATAGTCGCCATACTCATAAAAATTAAGACAATTACCCATAGAATAGGGGCCATACTCCCTAAATAGAGAAAGAAACCAAAAACAAGACAAAGTTCAAGTAGCATAATCGAAAGACTAAAGCCATACTTGGACATCAATAATTGAAATTTTCTATATTTCATATCCCCTCCTTGATATTTTGATACTCAATGAAAAGCAAAGAGCAAACTAGGAAGCTAGTCGCAGGTTGCTCAAAACACTGTTTTGAGGTTGCAGATGGAAGCTGACGTGGTTTGAAGAGATTTTCGAAGAGTATGAATGCTAAAAACAGGTAATTAATACTAGTATAACGCAGGTATTCGGTAGAAGGCAAGTATTTATAATCATTTTTCTGAGTAAAAGCAAAAGAGACTGACAAAACCAGTCTCCTTCCAGTCTATTTTGATAAAACAATGCGATCAGACGCTTCTCTATCCCTATCGTCAATAATCATCTGATTGCCATTAATTGCATAAATCTTGGCATCATCCCCAATAATCATGCGTTGATTAGCGGCATCGAAGCTAACCTGCTTGATTTCTTGATCTCCGTCAGTTTCTACCTGTGTCCATGTACCAGTTGTTCCAGTTACCACTAAAGTGATACGGTCTCCTTCGTCCTGACCAGTATAAGTTCCATCAATATTGGTTGGTTGAGCCTCAGGCGTATTTTGTGAAGAACTTGTCGCTGCCTGGTTTGAATTTTCTGCCGAAGATGAAGCAGCAGGTTGTGATTGCTGAGTTTGTTGTGTTTGCGATTGAGCTACTGGTTGTTGAACTTGTTGAGCTCTTTGTGAACAAGCTACTAAGAGACTAAGACTTGCTAGAGAAGCAAGAGAAAGTGTGAATCTTTTTAATTTCATGATGAATTTCCTTTCTGCTACCAATTTACAGAAGTTTTTCCTTCTAACTAGTAGTTTTCCTAGTATAACAAGTTCAAAAAAGGAGGTCAATTTATCTGCTCATGGGCCAGCAAGTAGGCCCGTACTTCTGAGATAAAATAGAGAGACCCTGTAATGAATAACAAGTCTTGAGTGTCTGCTCTTTCTTCGAAACTGCTGATAAATTCGCGATAAGAAGGAATTACATCGTAACCTGTTACATCTGTTTCATCCAAAGAACCTTGATAGTCAAATCCGGTCACCTTGAGTTCCACCTGAGGCAATTTTTCAGTCAGATAAGCCAACATCCCTTGATAATCCTTCCTTTTCAAGGCTCCAAATAGGATTTGAGGACGATATCCTTCCTGCTCTTTTTCTTTAGTAAATTCAACCAAGCGAGTCAAGGCAGGGAGGTTATGAGCACCGTCCAAGTAAATTTGAGGACGAATACGCTCCAAACGCCCAGCCCAATGGGTCTTCTCCAAAGCCTGTCTTACAACCTGTTCATCAACAGCTTCCTTTCCTTCTCTCATAAAGAGAAGAAACGTTTGTAGCGCCAAGGCCGCATTTTCCTGCTGATAAGCTCCTTCCAAGCCTATTTTCAACTGTGAAAGGTTAGCCAAAGAGCTTGAAAAATCCCCATTCAGCATTGAAAAATCCTGACCTGCCTGATAAAGGTCAACAGCTAAAGATTCTGCTTTTTTCTGACAAACAAGCCTAGCTTCTGAAGGCAACTTCGCAAGTACTGCCTTTTTACCAGCCTTAAAAATACCAGCTTTCTGCTCTGCAATTGCTGCTATACTGTCACCCAGAGTCTCCTGATGATCAAGTCCGATGGAAGTGATGACAGCAATCTCTCCAGTTACCACATTGGTCGTGTCTAGTAAACCACCAATTCCCACTTCTAGTAAAAGCAAATCCACCGCTTGCTCTCTAAAATAAAGAAAAGCAATCAAGGTCAGCAATTCAAAAAAGGACAACTGATCATGGGTTTGCAGAAGCGTTTTCTCCATCTCCTTGACCTGATTAGCCAAACGGATGAAGTCTGCATCAGCTATAGGTTGTCCATTAATGCAGATTCGATCATTGATAGAGACGATATGAGGGGAAGTAAAGGTCGCAACTTTTTTGCCATGCCCCATAAATAACTCCCTCATAAAAGCAATAGTAGATCCTTTCCCATTAGTCCCGGTTACATGGATAATAGGATAAGACTTCCCGGGATTCCCCAACAAATCCACCGCTTGTTGCATTCGGCCCAAACCTGATCGAAAATTCAAACCAATCCGACTATGGAGCCATTCTTCTACTTCAAACATATACATCTCCTTAATTACAGGTTCAATCAACTGCCTCAATAAAGTCTCATAACTAACAAAAACGAGGCCAGGATTTTCGTCCCGACCTCTCACTTGGTTAGCTAATAACTAGCTACTATGAAGTTAACGTGGGCTAAAAACATCCACTGGATGTGCCTGCGTTTCTAATTTCTAGCGCAGGGCTAAACACGTCCACTGGATGTTCCAACTCTTCCAATTTCTAGGAGTTGGGCTGATACAGTCTCCCAGACTTACTTACGGTCTTTATTTTTAGCGTAAGGGTAAAAATGTTCACTGAACATTTTTACTCCTCCATAAAGCTGTTGAAGACTTCTTCAATCATGTTCCATTCGTCTTCTGAGTCTTCTGGAATTGGTTGCAATTCGCCTTCTGTTCCATCTTCGTTTTCGATGAATGAGTATGCTTGGATTTCAACTTGTCCGTCTTCGTCTTCTTCTGCGTTAACTGGTACTAGAAGAACATAGTTTTTACCAAATTCTTCTTTTCCGTCAATGGTCAAAAGGATTTCAAACAAGGTTTCATTTCCTTGCTCATCTACCAGTGTAATTAATTCACGTTCTTCGTGGTCGTGGTTATGATCGTGTGACATAGCCTCTCCTTTATATTAAAATTTTCTATCTAAATAGTTTTGTAAAATCAGCTGAGCTGCTAACTTATCAATGACTTTCTTGCGCTTGTTACGGCTAATATCTGCTTGTTCAATCAACATGCGCTCTGCGGCAACTGTTGTCAAGCGTTCATCTTGATAGTCTACTGGTAAATCAAAAAGCTTTTCTAACTTTGCTCCGTAGGCTTGACTAGCTTCCACGCGCGGTCCGCTTGTGTTGTTCATGTTTTTAGGCAAGCCCACTACAAATCGTTCCACCTTGTAAGTATCAACCAACTCTTTAACGCGGTCAAAACCAAATTGGCCTTGCTCCTCATTGATTTGGATGATTTCAAGTCCTTGAGCTGTAAAACCAAGCGGATCGCTAATGGCCACCCCTACCGTTTTTGAACCGACGTCCAATCCCATAATTCTCATAGGTTATAGATCGACTCCTTGTCCTTTAAGGTAGTAGCGGACCAATTCTTCAACGATTTCATCGCGCTCATACTTACGGATTTGATTTCGTGCATTATTATAACGAGGAACGTAGGCAGGGTCTCCACTCAATACGTAACCTACGATTTGGTTGATTGGGTTGTAGCCCTTATCGTTCAACGAAGCATAAACATCAGTCAGAGTTTCGCTAATTTCTTTTTTATTGGAATCGTCCAATTTAAAACGTACTGTTTCTTCAGTAAATCCCATTCTAACACCCTCTTTCCTTAGAATAGTACCATTATAGCATAATTCCTTACGTTCTACAATTCAGGCAGTCTATTTATTTGGATTTTCTATTGTTCTGTCGCGCCATTTGCCAATCTGTCTGAAATATATTTGCTTGGTTCATTCTTCAAGAGATTTTCTAAACCAATGTTCTTCAAATATTCTAACTGAGAAGCCTTCTTGACATCCAAAACTTGAAAATCAAAACTAGTTGTTGTTTGAAGTTCTGTTGCACTCAATAGTTTAGTTTCAAGCTTAAATCCTGCTAATTTACGAGCTTCTATGATGGCCTCATCCTTCTCTTCCGCCTCGAGAAGAGCTTTTTGAGTTTCTTCCACTCCATGTTGGTCGATATAAGTCTTCAACTCATCAGAAACTGGACGTTTTTGTTGAATCGTTAAGCTTAAAAAAGTCTTATCTTTATAAGTAATGATTTGGGTTTGTTGGCTACCATCATCTGACTTGGGCAAAACCAAAGTCTTGGTTACAACTGTATTCTTCTCAGCATTTTCAATAACTGGCAATGCCGACTGAAGCGTATCCTTTTCTGTTTTTGTAGCTGGTCCAGTTTCTTTTTTCTGTCCGCAACCAACCAGGACAAAAAGGAAAGCTAGACTAACAAGAACTATTTTTTTCATTTCTTTCTTCTTTCTTTTTGAAATTAAAATAGAATAAGACTGGGAGTTGCTCCCAGCCTTGATGTTTATAGAGCTGCACGCAAACGTGCTTCTGCATTTTCTACATTACGGACAGAGCGTGGTAGGAAGGCACGAATATCGTCTTCCTTATAGCCAACTTGCAGGCGTTTTTCATCTACAAGGATTGGGCTCTTTAAAATTCTCGGCGTTTCCATAATCAGATTGAGGACTTCATTGACGCTCAAATCTTCAATATCCACTCCAAGGGCTTTGGCATAGCGATTTTTAGATGAAACGATGCTGGCTATTCCGTTATCTGTTTTGGTTAGAATATCCAGTAATTCTTCTCTCGTAATTCCTTCTTTACCAAGGTTTTGTTCTTTATAACTTAACTGGTGGGCATTGAGCCAGGTTTTTGCTTTTTTACAGCTAGTACAACTTGAGACTGTATAAATTTTAATCATGTACCTACCCCTTTCGCTACATGTTACTATCAGTTTAGTCTATTATACCATAAAAAACATCCGACTTGCGACCTATTTTTAAATTTTTTTGACTTTTTTCGTCATTTTCGTACTTTTTTCTTGACAAAATGAAATTTACAGCCATTCTTGATATTTCTTGATATAGATTTTTTTCACAATTGTCACACTAATCATATACAAAATAATGATGAAAAGTAAAAAGATGAAATAAATCGATTTTAAAGGAGTTAGATGGAGAAGGCTAGCTAGTGGACTGTAGGGAAGGAAGGTCACAAAGGCTGCAGCCAATAGGGTTGTCACAAGGACTAGCCAAGCTGGACGACTTTGTAAAAAGGGAATTTTGGCTGAACGCAGCATATGGATAACCATGGTCTGTGACCACATGGACTCGATAAACCAACCTGTCTGAAACAAGACAATAAATCCTACAGCAGACTCCGCTCCATGGACATAGGCTTGACCTGTCGTCATGGGTACAATGATAAAATAGAGCAAAATAAAGGTCAAAATGTCAAAGGCAGAAGAGATAGGCCCCATCCAAACCATGAAACGTGTGATGGACTTAGCTTCCCATATATGCGGATTTCTCAAAAAATCTTTATCCACCTTGTCAAAAGGCAAGGCAATACAAGACAAATCATAGACTAGATTTAGGATAATCAAATGGACTGGTGCCATTGGTAAAAATGGTAAAAAGATCCCAGAGACTAATAGGGATAATATATTTCCAAAATTAGAACTCACTGTCATTTTGATATATTTGGTCATATTGGCATAGACCTTACGACCTTCAACCAGTCCTTTTTCAAGCACCATGAGATCCTTATCAAGTAGGATAACATCAGCTGTTTCTTTGGCAATATCTACTGCTGTATCAACAGAAATCCCCACATCTGCAACTTTCATAGAAGGAGCATCATTGATCCCATCTCCCATATAGCCAACAGCATGACCATTAGCCTTAAATTGCAAAATAATTCGTGCTTTTTGGTCAGGAGAAAGTTTGGCAAAGACTGTTACCTCCTCCACGGCTTGAGCCAATTCTTGATTACTCATCTGATCAATTTCAGATCCTAACAGCATCTGATTGATATCTAAACCAACCTTTTCACAGACTGCTTGGGTAACTTTCTCGTTGTCTCCCGTCAAAATCTTTGTTTGAACCCCATGTTCTAACAGAGCCTTAATTGCTGGTGCTGCAGATGGTTTAGGAGGATCTAGGAAGGCTAAATAACCAGTTAGAATCATATCCCCTTCATCATCAACTGTATAGGCATGACCTTCCCTCAAACCTGACTTATAGGCCACTCCCAAGACACGCAAACCTTGTTGATTTAGTTGTCGGACTTCCTCTAAAATCTCTTCTCTAATAGCATCTGTCAAGGGAGTAATCACTCCTTGGTATTCCGCATGACTGGAAATCGTCAACATTTCCTCTAGGGCACCCTTGGTTACCAAACTAACAACTTCGTGTTCATCCTTAACGATAACACTCATCCGTCTACGTTCAAAATCAAAGGGAAGCTCATCTATTTTTTGAAAAGTTTGAGCCAGATTTTGGAGGATATCGTGTTCTTTTGCTTCCTTTTCAGTCCGTTTGATGATGGCTCTGTCCATCAAATTTTTCAAGCCCGTTTGAAAATAAGAATTGAGATAAGCTCGTCTCAAGACGGTCAAATCCAAATCTCCATGTATATCCAAAGGATATTCAAGGACAATTTCGTCTTGGGTTAGAGTTCCTGTCTTATCTGTACACAAAATATCAATCGCCCCTAAGTCCTGTATGGCATTGAGTTTCTTGATAACCACTTTTTCCTTGGCCATAATGATGGAGCCTTTTGCTAGACTGGCCGTGATAATCATAGGAAGCATCTCAGGTGTCAATCCAACACCAACACTCAAAGCAAATACGCCAGCTTCTAACCAATCTCCATCTGTTAAACCATTGGACAAGAAAACGATGGGCACCATGACCAGCATCAAACGAATCAAGAGCCACGAAATACTATTCATTTCCCGTTCAAACGAAGTAGGCTCATCATAGGTGTTCAAAGTCTGTTCAATGGCCCCCATCATGGTATCATCACCAACTGCTAAAACCACGGCCTTGGCACTACCAGATAAGACATTGGTTCCCATAAAGGCGAGCGCTTCTGCTTCTAGCAGACTATCAGATTGTTGAACTGTTGCCTTGGTCAAGGCCAATTTTTCAACCGATTCACTTTCACCTGTCAAGCCCGACTGTTGTACAAAGAAATCGCGCGACTCAAATAAAAGAAGATCTGCTGGAATCATGTCTCCAGCGCTTAATTTAACCACGTCACCCACTACCAAATCATCGATAGGTACTTCTTGGATTTCTCCTTGACGAATGACAGTCGCTGTGTTGACAATCATTTTTGATAGATTAGTCGCAGCCTTATCACTACGGAGTTCTTGGACAAAGCGTATGCCACCAGAAATGAGGACTAGGACAACGATGATAATGGAAGTTGTCGGATCTTCTTGACCTGGTTTTGCCAACCAGACATTGGTCACCAAGGAAATCACGGCGATGACCAGTAAGATAATCGTAAAAGGATTGATAATGGATTCGTAAATCTTTTTGAGGATACTGTCTTCTTGACCCTTTGTGATGGTATTTTCGCCATATAGGTCACGATTTTTCTCCACCTGCTCCTCAGTCAAGCCTGTTAGACTTGTCTTATAAAAAGATAGAGTTTCGTTTAAAGCTGTATGAATAGCTGTTGCTAATCTTTCTTTTGTAGTTTTCATTGGTTTCTCCTATCTGTATGAATGATGTGTTTCATACACAGAGACCAATCACTTTATAAGGGCAGAATGACACAAATCAGCGATTGGCTGTGTATGTGCGGTTCCGGATGATCGTCAATTTGCATCGTCTATCTCCTTTCTTTGATTTAAACAGTAGAAAATCCCACCATAAAATGGCAGGATTAAAAAACTAATTATCTGTTTTTCGTTCAAGCTTTAACTCCATAGGGCAATGTAATGAGCTTAGTCTTGGCCTTCGCGACCAGGACTGTTGACCAACGAGTAGTGTCTCCACTGCTTTGCGGTAGTCATCCGTATCCCTATGGTAGCCTCACCTACCGTTTTCTTTTTTCAGTATAAACCTTTAAAATTTAAAAGTCAATCATTTGAGTTGTTTGAGTCTTAAATAACTATCAACTCTTTTGGAGCTAGGGTCAACAATTCACAACCCGTCTCTGTAATCAAGATATCATCCTCGATACGAACACCATATTTACCTTCAATATAAATACCTGGCTCGTCTGTCAATGTCATCCCTGCCTTAATAGTTTCTGTAGAAGTCTGACTAAAGTATGGTTCCTCATGGATATCCAGTCCAATACCGTGTCCGATACCGTGGGTAAAGTAGTCGCCATAACCTGCCTCGATGATAATATCACGAGGAATTTTGTCAAAGTCACGGAAACCTAATCCTGCTTTAGCCTGGTCAATCAAGGCTTGATTGGCTTTGAGAACCGTATTGTAAATCTCTGCCTGCTCGTCGCTAACATGTCCCAGATAGATAGTCCGGGTCATATCGCTAACATAGTGGTCATAAAGGCAACCGAAGTCCATAGTAATGGCTTCTCCCAGCTCCACTGGTTTGTGCATAGGATGAGCATGAGGTTTGGAAGAGTTGATACCGCTAGCTAGAATGGTGTCAAAAGACAAGCCAGATGCTCCCAACTCACGCATACGGAAGTCAAGGAAGTTGGCAATCTCAATTTCAGTTTTTCCTGGTTTGATGAAGTCAAGCGCATCACGGAAAGCTTGGTCTGAGATAGAACAAGCCTTGCGAATAGCTGCAATCTCCGCCTCATCCTTAATCATTCGAAGGCCTTCAACAAACTGAGTTTGTGGAAGCAAGTCAAACCCTTCAAAGGTAGCCTGCATACGGTGGTAATAAGAAACCGAAATCTCGTCCTCAAAACCGATTCGAGACAAACCCATGTCCTTAACAATGCCTGCAATGACAGCCAATTCATAACGGTCAGCCACAATCTCAAACCCACTGGTTTCTTGCTTGGCTGCAATGATATAGCGAGAGTCTGTCACCAAGACCTGACGGTCACGGCTGATGAAGACTGTTCCGTTTGAGCCCCAAAAACCAGTCAAATAATAGACGTTTTTAAGGTTATTGATGATGATGCCATCTAGTTCTTTTTCTTGCATTTTAGCTATAAATGCTTGTACACGTTTATTCATGATGTAACTTTCCTTTCAAATAGTGTCCTGTGTAGCTGGCTTCATTGGCCGCTACTTCTTCTGGAGTTCCTGTTGCGATGATGGTTCCACCACCGACACCGCCCTCAGGTCCCAAATCGATGATATGGTCTGCCGTCTTAATAACATCTAGATTATGCTCAATGACGAGGACTGTATTGCCATCGTCTACAAAGCGAGCCAATACCTTGAGCAAGCGAGCGATGTCCTCCGTATGAAGCCCTGTCGTCGGCTCATCCAAAATGTAGAAAGATTTTCCTGTCGAGCGTTTGTGGAGTTCACTAGCCAACTTCATACGCTGGGCCTCTCCCCCAGAAAGGGTGGTAGCTGGTTGACCTAGCGTTACATAGCCTAGCCCTACATCCTTGATAGTTTGGAGTTTGCGTTGAATCTTAGGAATGTGTTGGAAGAACTCCACCGCATCGTTGACGGTCATGTCCAAGACCTGCGAGATATTTTTTTCCTTGTAGTGAACTTCTAGAGTTTCACTGTTGTAGCGGGTTCCGTGGCAAACTTCACAAGCTACGTAAACATCTGGTAAGAAGTGCATCTCAATCTTGATAATCCCGTCACCCGAGCAGGCTTCGCAACGACCACCCTTGACGTTAAAACTGAAACGCCCCTTCTTGTAGCCTCGAATCTTGGCTTCATTTGTCTGGGCAAAGAGGTCACGTATGTCGTCAAAAACTCCTGTATAGGTAGCAGGGTTGGACCTTGGCGTTCGTCCGATAGGACTTTGGTCAATATCAATCAAGCGGTCTACATGCTCAATCCCAGTAATCGTTTTAAATTTACCAGGTTTGTCTGAGTTGCGGTTGAGTTTCTGAGCAATGGCTTTTTTGAGGATGCTGTTGATGAGGGTCGATTTCCCTGAACCTGATACACCAGTCACCGCGATGAATTTCCCTAGTGGGAAGCGAGCAGTAACATTTTGCAAGTTGTTCTCACGCGCTCCTGTCACCTCGATAAAACGACCATTTCCGACACGTCGCTCTTCTGGTACTGGAATGGCACGTTTTCCTGACAAGTACTGGCCTGTGATAGACTTGCTGTTGCGAGCTACCTGTTTAGGCGTACCTGCCGCAACAATCTCCCCACCAAAAACACCAGCACCGGGACCAACGTCAATCAGATAATCCGCTTCGCGCATGGTATCTTCATCGTGTTCTACCACGATGAGAGTATTGCCCAAGTCACGCATCTTTTTGAGACTGGCAATCAGGCGGTCATTGTCTCTCTGGTGGAGCCCGATTGACGGCTCATCCAGAATATAGAGAACGCCAGATAAGTTGGAACCAATCTGGGTTGCCAAACGAATACGCTGACTCTCACCACCCGAAAGGGTACCTGCTGAACGAGACAGGGTCAGATAGTTAAGACCCACGTTATTTAGGAAGGTCAAACGGTCCTTGATTTCTTTTAGAATAGGTCGAGCAATGATGGCTTCATTTTCAGACAGAGTCAACTTGTTCACCAATTCCAAGTGGTCAGCGATAGACAGATCTGAAATTTCTCCGATATGTGGTCCTTGCTCACCACCAACACGGACAGACAAAGCCTGGTCATTGAGGCGATAACCATGACAAGTTCCGCAGGTCAGCTCATTCATGTAGAGGCGCATCTGGGTGCGAGTGTAGTCGCTGTTTGTCTCGTGATAACGACGCTTGATATTATTGACAACTCCTTCAAAAGGAATATCGATATCGCGCACGCCACCAAATTCATTCTCATAGTGGAAATGGAATTCCTTGCCATCTGAACCGTAAAGAATCAAGTTCTTATCTTCTTCTGACAAGTTCTCAAAAGGCTTATCCATATCCACTCCAAAAGCTGTCATAGCCTGCTCTAGCATGTTTGGATAGTAGTTGGATGAGATAGGATTCCAAGGAGCCAAGGCTCCCTCGCGTAGCGTTTTGCTGGCATCTGGCACTATCAAATCAGTATCCACCTCCAGCTTGATGCCCAAGCCATCACACTCACTACAAGAACCAAAAGGAGCATTGAAAGAGAAGAGACGTGGCTCTAACTCTGGAACAGTAAATCCACAAACTGGGCAGGCATAATGCTCAGAGAACAACAACTCAGAGTCGTCCATGGTGTCGATAATGACATAACCTTCTGCGATACGAAGGGCAGCCTCAATGGAATCAAAGAGACGACTACGAATGCCCTCCTTGATAACAATACGGTCAACCACGACATCGATATTGTGTTGCTTGCTCTTGGACAAGTCTGGCACTTCGGTCACATCATAGACTTCCCCATCCACACGAACACGAACATAACCATCTTTCTGAATCTTTTCAATAACACTCTTGTGCTGTCCTTTTTTCTTACGGATAACTGGGGCTAAGATTTGCAGACGTTGGCGTTCTGGCAACTCCAAAACCTTATCAACGATTTGCTCCACAGAAGAAGCCTTGATAGCCCCATGCCCGTTGATACAGTAAGGCGTCCCCACACGTGCGTAGAGGAGACGCAGATAGTCATTGATTTCAGTCGTTGTTCCCACTGTCGAGCGAGGGTTTTTACTAGTCGTTTTCTGGTCAATAGAAATAGCTGGGCTCAGGCCATCAATAGCATCTACATCAGGCTTCTCCATATTTCCCAAGAATTGACGAGCGTAGGCTGACAAACTCTCTACATAGCGACGTTGACCCTCCGCATAGAGGGTATCGAAGGCCAGACTGGATTTCCCTGAACCTGACAAGCCTGTCACGACAACCAACTTGTCTCGTGGAATCTCCACATCAATATTTTTTAAATTATGGGCACGCGCCCCATGAATGACAATTTTATCTTGCATCTTTGTTCTTTCTAGTCCATTATTGCTTACCATTATACCAAAAAAAGTGAGATTCTATTACCCAAAAGGCTGAATTTGTAGTATAATCAAGAACTGCTTATTTTATGTTTCTTTGGGGCTTCCTAACCCGTATATCACGCGCTTTTTAACAAAAATCACTAATATTACTTTTCACTACTTGCTCCCCCAAAGTACGCAAAAAGGGGAGCAAAAAAGCCCCACAAAAGGGCTAAGATTTGACGAGTTCAGCAGGCAAGAAACTAGCACGGTCAAACGTGCTTTTTTTATTGCTGGTTGCTGATAGGTATATTATACCATGAAGCGCGTGGTTTATAAGATTATGACCTCACAAAAGCCCCCAGATTCGTTTCTAAGGGCTTGTAGTTTGTCCGTGGTGTTTTAGTTGTCCAGTACGAAACAAAGCAAAATAGGGGGCGAATATGAAGCCTACGCCTACAATTGCCAACATTTATGCTTCTAATTCTTGTAGTAAGGTTAAATCTAAACCATCAAGGTCAAAATCTATGTTTAAATCGATGTCTATATCCATGTTTAAATCTATCTCCATATCTTCTAATTGGATATTCTCCAAATCAATCAAAAAATCTTCAATCATGTCATCCCCCCTCACTTAAATCTCAACATTTCTCAACAAAACACCACCGACGCCTACTTATATGCCTCTAGCTCTCCGTTCTGGTGGATTCTCGCAAAGTTTAAGACGGCTATCTGTTTGTATCGGTGGTAGCTAGTGGAGCTAGTACCTGCCATCTCTACGCATTCACTCATTGTTTTCTTCCTCATGTAGTAATAATGGATAATAAAGTATTTTCTGGCTCGTTTGTTCTCTATACTGTTGATGTCTTGGGCGAATATTTCCAATCCCTCACGGATTGCTTTTTCATGTTCACCACTCAAATTCCACTGATCAGGTAAGACAAGTTTCCAGGCTTCTTCATCGATACTAACTTGGTTTTCACTTCCTGCCATTCTCTGGAAACGTAGAAAGTAAGTCATCCGCTTTCTAACGTTCATCATCGTTTTAAAGTTATCCAGCTCCATTAGTTCGCTCCTTCCACCTTGCTCAAGTGTTCTATAGCTTCCTGCTTTACTCGATATACTGTAGTCTTTGATTTATCTATTTCCTCAGCAACCTGCCAAGCGTCTAGATTATTCAAATAAAAAAGTCTTAGAACAGAACGCTCAAGCGGATTGACCAACTTATCAATCAGCCTAGATATTTCCATTCTCTCTTCAGTAAGTCGCTCAATCCTCTGAAGCGTATCCTCTTTTAGTTTTAGAACACTTATAAGATTGTTCTCTGTCTTGTTCTCTCTGCTTGCCTGTACCCTGCTATGGCTTAGTATTGGCTTTTTGATAATACCACCTTCCAGGGCCTCCAATTCCAAATATAAGCCTTTGATTTCCTTGCTTATCCACTTAACGCCCTCTAGTTTTTCTTTTACCTGCTCTGGTGTCATACCTCGGCCTCCTCTATGATATAATATTTTTATCGGATATATCACAAAGGAGTCAGCCCTGTGCTGGCTTTTTTTGCATTTTCTCGGCGTTCGCTCGGAGTTCAAATATCTGCACCTTTACCATTCCTCGGGTTCGCTAAACATACTTTTAGGCAAGCCACAAACTGAAATTAAATACTGACAAGCGTTGTAATCTACCCAAAGCGCCCCATCTTCAGAATGGTGGAAATACTTGTCTGGTAGCGTTCCAAGGTATGCACCATTTTTATATATAGACACCCCACCTTTTAGGCTTGGTAACAATCCGGTATATCCTCTGCGTAGTCCATGCTTCAAAGCGTTGCTATTGCCATATTTGGGCTTTCTATTGCCCTTGTTGCCTTTTGCTACTTGATTGCCCGGCAAAAATCTCCCTCGGCTATCGCGTTCCATATTTCCCCCTTCTACGGTGTTCGTTTGGTAAATTGCAACTACTTCACTATCTCCCCCTATATGGAAAAACCCAAAACTATTGACTTGTTAACAAAAAGGGGATTGCTCCCCTGTGTTTACTGACCAGAATAATCAGCAAGTCCTTTATATTCGCCCTCTACGTCCAACTTTTGGAGTAGGTTAATGCTTTCATTACCCAACATTTTCAACGTACCAAAAGCAGTCATAGAATCCATAGGGATAGGCTTATCAGAAAGCAAGCGATCAGCATAGTCTAATAGTTCCAGCTCGTAATCTGTGACCTTATTCAGCAAGCTCTCAAAGTCCTCTGACTCCTTGAGTTGGAGCACGCGCTCCCGTTTATAACGTTCTTCAAATGCTTCATCGTCCACTGGTTGGTTGTAGTAGTCTTTAAAACTGTCACAAATACGCTTGAAGGTCTTGTTCAGTTTGTTATCCTCCACATACTCAGCTACAAGCGTCCCTTTATCCTTGTGAGTTATTGAAATAGATGGTACTTCATAAGTTCCAGTCATATATCCCAGTAGCGCGTGACCTGCTACCATAGCAGTATCTAGGTCTTTAAATTCGTAAGTGAAAGTAAATGTTTTGGCTTTGTCTGAAAATGTTTTTAGTGTCATGTTGTTTTTCCTCTTTCTGTTTTAAGGTAAATTATGTAAAATACCTTGTTTTTGCCATTTTTATCTATGTTTTTTATACACTTAGAAAAAATTTTATACACTTTATTTTTGAAGTGTATAAAATTAAAAGCCTGTCATATCAAGGGTTTAAGCCCTGTTTTATACGCTTTATACACTAGTTTATATAATTTACAGGAATTATAGTGCTTAATACTGTAAAAGAAAAAACCTGCCGTATAAAGTGTATAAGTGTATAAAGTCCTTGGCGCTCTAAGGGTTGCAAGTATAACACTTTTTTATCAAGTGTATAAAGTGTATAAAGTTATTGCTTCTTTTTTGCTTTACCATTAAAGTATCCCCGTTCATTTCTAGCTTTTCTCCGTTGCTCTGGCTTTTCCCTACCGTTAAAATATGGATGTGCGTAAGGCGCTGTATCTTCATGCGGATAGAAACCAGAATGAAGTTGTCTCCCTGATGGTATTACTTTCTGGCCTGTGGTTATCCAACTTGGTAGATTACTTTTTATCTCTCGATGCAACCCCATTTCTGTCTTGTGTAGTTTCACCCCATAATATTCCGTAAATCCTTTCCAGTTATGGAAAACAAAACTATTAGGCAAAAACTCACTTGATAGTTCATCAGTAAAGAATGAAGATACAAAAGCGATAACTGGGTTGTTATCCTCATGGTATTCTTGCAAAATCTCCTTTGATTTCTCTGGTGTGATGTCCTTTGTCGGTGTTTCAAGGGCTAGGCGTGTGAGATACTCTAATACTTCTTTCCTGTTGATGTAGTCGTCTTTAATTGCCTTGTTTGGTTTCCCTTTAAAGACCTTGGTAAATGGTAGAATCTTAAACCGCCTGTCAATCGCTGACCTGTCCCCGTTCATTCTTGGTAAGCCGTTGGATGACTGGATAATAGTCATATTCAAGCGTAAACTATAGGGGCGCTTCCCTTTGTCCTCTATAGTCATAATGTCCCCAGTCGCAAGGCTAAACATATTTGACGTATCTTTAATAACTGCATCCTTTTGTACGTCGTCCCCAATAACCAGACTCTTACCTAACAGAATGGAGGTAGAAAAACGGCTTTTATCGAACTCAGTCATCTTGAGACTTGCAACGTTCTCCATGCCTACTAGATTAATAAGTAACTGCTGAAAAGTTCCTTTACCAGTCCCACCCTCGCCATAAAGCCAAAAGATATTTTTTAGGGTTCTACCTGTGATACTTGCTTTAATAATCTGGATAGCTAGGTTATATAATTCTTGATCATTGTCAAATAATTCAGCAAGCCACTTGCTGGGCTTCCAACCGTGTATAGTAGGCTCATAGGCTTCTGGGTCGTACCTTGTACGGATTTTTCTAGTTACAATAATGCTAGGTGTTAAAGGTTCAAACGTTTCCTTACTAGCGTTATATAGCTGGTTTCCGATAACCGTATAATCATTTTGGATAGACTTCAACGGGCTACGTCTAGCGATTTTGTAAATCGTATCAAAGGCTTGTTTTTCTGTCGTATCAGGTTGAATGGTTGAGATTAAATCTTGAAGTAACTCGTTATCTTCTAACCAAATCCCCTTATCAGGATGATAGAAATACAAGGGCGCTTTCTGTCCCTGCACTTCTGGTCTGATTCTCACAAATCGGATATACTTTCTAAGAAAGTCAGCAACCTCCAAAGATTTAGATGGTCTATCTTCCCCAAGATTCTTACATACGTTGAATAAAAAGCCTTGTACCCCTTTAAAGGTTGTCAGATAGCTTTCTGATTCTTCTATTACCTTAATGGGTTCACGTTGCTGATTCTCTTCAATGATTTTATTTACAATGTCGTCACTATTCAAAAGCCACCTCCTTATAGAATTTTGTCGCTACTTCTAGGAAATAGCTTGCTAGGTCTTTACGCTTGACGATTGTAGAAAACAAGTCCACCAGCTGACTAAAACTGTAGCCATTCACAAATAGCAAGCGGACAAATAGAGAAGTCTCGTACCTGGTATAAATGCCGTTACAAATCAGGTCGAAAATCCAGCCTTTCAACTCCATGCCAAGCCCCTGCCGTTGCTCGGTCAATTTGTTTACCTCTAAATCTTTCAGAATCATCAGCAAGTCAGGACTGGCCAAACCTATCTCTAAATCTCTGGTCAGTTCCCAGCCCTCTGCTTCCTCGTTTTCGTCTTTAACTGCCACATACAAACCTTTGTAGTGGAAAGCCGTCAAGCCCTCGCCTATTGGCTCAAAGTAGATAAATTTGTAATGTTCCCCATTCTTCCATACTTGAGTAGGATTTGACTTGAGAAAGCCAAACAAAGGCAATTTGTCAGCGGATAGAATTAACTCCAGCACCCTCATTCATCCACCCCCATAAACTTCATCAAGTCAGAAATTCTATAATAGATTTTCCTAGTATCTTCTAGTGGTGGTTGATACCGTCTTAGCCCTGCTTTTTCCCACTTTTGGAGTGTCATGTATTTTATATCTAACTCGTCCATGACTTCCTGGGCTGATATTAAGCCTGTCAGTCGTGGTTTGAGTCTATCACGCGCTTCATGGTATCTTTCCACTACCTCCAGAATTCCATGCACTAGGTCTTGCTCACTTTCTCGGCTTAGGCTAAACATATCCGCCCACCTCCTTCAAGGTTTCTTTGTAGCTCTCTAAATCAGCATTTAAAAGGACAGTTAGGCGTTTCTGTTCTTCCTGTACTTGGTTATAGAATGCTTTTGCTCCGTCCAGTAACTCCTCTTTGTTAGCAGGGATAAAATATCCTCTAAATGTTCCGTGTCGAACCCCAACAATAGGAACGCTATGGCGCGTGATTAGACGGCTGATAATATCTTGCACGGTTCTTTCTGCTAGCTTAGTGATCAGGCTGATTTCTGCCCCTGTTATGGAGTTCTCAGCCCCTACCTTGATTAGTCTTAATACTCGTTTGTCATTCTCTGATAGACTCATTCAGTTCCTCCGTAAACTCTTACCCCTGCAAGCTGGATATAACGCCCATAATCAGGGCTTAAATCCTCGCTAGGTGTTTCTATCGTCTGTTGGTTTTCTCGCTCAAATTGGGCGCTTTTTTTGCGGTCTCGGTGGTTTAGATAAAGCAATATGCCAATCGATACCACGGTAACAAAAATCGCCTGTATGTTGGTTAAATCTAGTTCGTTCATGTTATGCCCTCGCCTTATAGTTCTTGATAAATTCCGCTTGTTTAGGTTGTTCCATATTCAGCAAGTCGTCTTCGGCTTGTGCCATTTCTTTAATATCTTTAGTCATGGTATGCCTCCAGCTCTTTAGCGTCGTCATTGTTCAAAAGCAAAAAGGCTATTTCATTTAGACGATCGTATAGCTTTTCATTCTGGGCGTATGCTGTATCAGTGTATTTTTTAGCAAGCCATAAGAACATGGTTGTATCTTTCTGTAGTGCAAACTCAAGCCCTTCAAGAGCTAGGTTATTCATTTCTAAAACATTCATGATGTCGGTTAATTCGTTCCCTAATTCTGCTAGTTTCTTAGCCGATAATAGAACTTGTTGGCTTGATGTTGCTTTTTTTGTTGTCATGTTTTTTACCTCTTTTTCTATCTTTTTATACTTGCCACGATGGCTTTTTAATACTTTTTTCTTGCCTACAGCCTCACGCTCTCGGTCGCCAAACTTCTGAGCGTGGGGCTTTTTGAGTTGTTTCTTATAGACGATATCTTCACGCTCAGAGTCGCCAAATTGAAAGCGTGAGAAAGTACCAGTTTAAAGAGTTGGCGCTCTCCGTATGGTCAAATTGCCCTAAATATGCTATAATCTAGGTATAAATCTTTACTAAAACCTCTTTGATAATAGCTTGCCTGCTTTGTTAAATTCGTTTTAGTGTTAGTGTGAAAGGCTCTGCGGTGTGGTTATTGCTAAGCCTTTTTTGTTGCAATCACGCGCTTCTTTGGCGTGTATTTTTATTTCTGAATGCCATAGCCTTGATTTCTTGGTAACTCATATTCAAGCCAATCATAGCTATTACCATATCCTCAAAAGCCTGGTATTGCTCCAGCTCGTCACTGGTCAAGCTATCGATGCCATTATAGCCCCCACGTTCTTCCCTTAACTGCTTAGCGTTCCTATCGGTTACTGCCTTCAGTAGCAGGTTGTTCATGGTGCTATGTGCATGCTTTGGTGCATTAGGCCATGTCTCAATACTGTCATGCAAGGTTTTTCTTTTTGGCTTTTCTAGCGCCCTCTGCATACGAAACTTAGAAAGTTCCTCACGCATTTCAAAGAATGCTTTGACTAGGTTGGTTTTGAAGTTGGCCACTTGCTCGGTGTTCTTCAAGAATGTGATCAGCAATGTTGCTTGTTGCTCATTCAAAATATAATCTTTTGCCTGTTGTCCACTTTGTAAAGGTCGCATTTTAAATGACACCTTTCCAAATTGCTCCAGTCGTCCAATTTGTTTTCTAATGTGTTCCTGTATTGCGTGGTGTTTTATTCCAGCGCATTCAGCTATGATCTCACTCGTAGTATACGGCTCTTTTTTACCGTCCATATAGACTAATTCCATTGGCTTACTCCAATCTTTACTTTTGCATACTTTTTGTTTAAAAAAATATATCTTCAATAGTGATATCTGGAAACATTGGTAATAGCAATTTTTTGAAAGCTATTTTCTCAGTATCCGTAAATGAGCAACGCCCTGTTTCTTTGTTGTAGTATGTTTGCTTTGTCATACCTAATTTTTTTCCTAGCTCTGCTTGGGTTAGCCCCAACATATTTCTGTAGCCTTTAATTTTATATTTTGGCAATCTCATCACCTCCTTTACTTTTGCATACCTTAATTGTAACCAATATTTTTTAAAAAGTCAATACTTTTCTTTACTTAAAAACAAAAAATAGTTATAATTTAAATACGAGGTAAAAAAATGGAAGTGAATAATATTGAAGTAGGAAACCGAATTAAAAGTATTAGGCTTGATCAAGGTGCAACTATGGAGGAATTTGGTAAAGCATTTAATACCAGTAAGGGGACTGTTAATAATTGGGAAAAGGGGCGTAATTTGCCTAACAAAGAAAATTTGTTAAAAATAGCAAAACTAGGAAATCTTAGCGTTGAGCAACTATTATATGGCAGTTCTGCTAGAAGTCGATATAACTGGGACTATATCCTAGATTACATGGAAAAAACTAGAGAAGAGCTCGATGAAGAAGCTTTTGAAAATACCAAACAAGCTATCGATAGTGCATTTTTTATCCGATTAGACTTGAATGATATTATAAATCTATATAACTATAATCTCCGAAATCCTATTCCTGTTAAGGATTTAAACGGTATGAAAAAATTCTACGAATCACAGGCCAATTTCTTAGAAGAATATATTTCTAGTCTTGACTATACAGAGAATAATATGGATATGATCATAGATTTGGAAATTGAAGCTAACTTTAATCGAAGATATATAGACAGAATTGACCGATATCAAAAAACGGGGATTTGGGCAGAAGACTATCTAAAAGAGTTAGAAAAATTCAAGCAAAGCCAAGAGAATTGAACAATAGCAACAAAAAAAAGGTAAGTCAATACCCTTACCTTTAACCAATCTAATATAATCAACCTAATTGAACCAGATGGAGCTGGTGTTAACTCTCTACACACTATAGAGGACGCTCCCGATAAGATGATTACAACATCATTATACCACTCTTGCATTTAAAAAGCGACTTACACCATACCCACGCGCCACAATGTTAAACAATCCTGAAGCGCGTGGATTCTCGGGCTTCGCTCAAGCTTCAAGTCTATATTAGCCCCATATCTACTAATTTTATTGATGTCAACAAATGTCAACCACTTACAATGTTTTAGAAAGGATCTCATGAACGAATTACAATTCTTAATCTATACTGCTGACAACGATAGCGAGACAGCTAGTGTCATCATCAAAGGCGAAACGATTTGGGCTAGTCAGAAAGAAATGGCTAGACTTTTCGATGTCGGTGTTCCTGCAATTAGTAAGCACTTAAAAAATATCTTTGAAGAGGGAGAATTAGAAGAAAAGGTGGTTGTTTCCAAAATGGAAATAACCACAAAACACGGTGCAATTGCTGATAAAACCCAAACTAAGGATGTCAGCTACTACAACCTTGATGCCATCATTTCAGTTGGTTACCGTGTCAATTCCCAAAAAGCTACGAGATTTAGACAGTGGGCTACTTCGGTACTTCGTGAGTACATGATAAAAGGGTTCGCCATGGATGACAACCGTCTGAAACAAGGCGAAAACTTGCTGGAAAAAGACTATTTCCGTGAGCTCTTGGAGCGCGTGCGTTCTATCCGAGCTAGTGAGCGTCGTATATGGTTGCAGATTACAGATATTTTTGCAGAAATCTCTATCGACTATGACCCACAAAGTACGTTGACTAAGCAATTCTATGCTGATGTACAGAATAAGTTTCATTATGCAATCACTGGCCAAACTGCTGCTGAAATTATCTACACGAAAGCTGACCATACAAAAGACAACATGGGACTTACAACATGGAAAAACTCCCCTAATGGTCGCATACTGCAAGCAGATACCCAAATAGCAAAGAATTACCTTTCAGAAACAGAAATCCGCTCCCTTGAAAGAGGAATATCTAGCTATTTTGATTACCTGGAAAGACAGATAGAACAGCGAAAAGCTCAGACAATGCAACAACTAGCCCAAAGCATTGACCGCTTTTTGACTTTCCAAGAATACGATATTTTAGAAGGTCATGGGAAAATCACTTCCAAGGTTGCGAAAGATAAAGCAAAAGCAGAATACCAACTATTCAACAAAACTCAAAAGATAAACTCGGACTTTGAAAAAACTTTAAAACAGCTAACTGACGATAAAAAACTTTAAATACAAGCCTGTTTACTATAAACAAGCCCATATTAACCCCATATCCGCCTTGTTTCCAACTCTGGTATTATTTACCGCCTGACTCTTTAAAATCGAATGTGGGGCAATCTATGAAGCCCTAGCATGATATAAAACCTTTTTGATAATAGCTTGCCTGCTGATGTATTTTAGAAAGGTTTATCATCATGAAAATAACTGAAGTTATAAAAAAAGACGGTAGTAAAGTCTATCGTGCTAATGTATATCTAGGAGTTGACCAGGTAACAGGAAAGAAAGTCAAAACCAAGGTAACAGGTCGGACACAAAAGGAAGTAAAACAGAAAGCCAATCAAGAAAAAATAGCTTTTCAGAAAGCAGGATCTACCAGACAAAAGGCTAGCACCATAAAAAACTATCAAGAATTAGCCAATCTCTGGTTAGAAAGTTATAAGAATACGGTTAAGCCAAACACTCAAGGCAATGTTAGAAAGCTAATTGATAATCATATATTGCCTATTTTTGGGGCTTACAAGCTCGATAAGCTCACTACTCCACTTATCCAGTCTATTATCAACGAACTTGCTGACAAGACCAATAGAGGGGAAAAAGGGGCTTTTCTACACTATGACAAGATACATGCTTTAAACAAACGTATCTTACAATATGGCGTAACCATGCAAGCTATACCGTCCAATCCTGCGCGTGATGTTGTTTTACCTCGTAACACTCAGAAAGCAAAGCGCCAAAAGGTAAAACACTTTGAAAATCAAGAACTAAAAAAGTTTCTTGGTTATCTCGATAATTTAGATAGCGATAGATATCGTTACTACTATGAGACAACGCTCTATAAGTTCCTATTGGCTACTGGTTGCCGTATCAATGAAGCTTTAGCTCTTTCCTGGTCTGATATAGACTTAGATAATGCCGTTGTGCATATTACCAAAACACTAAATCGGGATTTAGAAATCAATAGCCCAAAATCTAAGGCTAGTTATCGGGATATAGATATAGATCAAGCGACTGTTAGCATGCTGAAGCAGTACAAACTACGCCAAACTAAAGAGGCCTGGAAGATAGGACAACGTGAAAGCGTGGTATTTTCGGATTTCATTCATGAGTATCCTAGCAGTTCAAGGCTTAAAAGAAGATTGCAAACACATTTTAAGCGTGCTGATGTTCCTAACATTGGCTTTCACGGATTCCGTCACACTCACGCTAGTCTCTTACTTAACTCTGGAATACCATACAAGGAACTCCAGTACCGCCTAGGTCATTCCACTTTATCAATGACCATGGATATATATAGCCACCTCTCAAAAGAGAACGCAAAAAAAGCAGTCTCATTCTACGAAACTGCACTAAAAGCACTATAGGGGGAGCAAAAAGGGGAGCAAATTCAAAAATCAACGTTTCAAGACAAAGCAAAAAGCCAATTATAACGGTGTCTTTGTAAGATTTTATTTGAAAAAAGCCGATTTTGTAGTATAATAGTACGGTGTGAAAAAATCTGAAAAATGAGAAAGGATAAGGGATATGAAACAAGTTTTTCTCTCTACAACAACTGAATTTAAAGAGATCGATACGCTTGAACCGGGTACTTGGATCAATCTCGTCAATCCGACTCAAAATGAATCACTCGAAATCGCTAACGCCTTCGATATCGACATTGCCGACCTTCGAGCACCGCTCGATGCAGAAGAAATGTCTCGTATTACCATTGAAGACGAGTACACCCTGATTATCGTAGACGTGCCGGTCACAGAGGAAAGAAATAATCGCACCTACTACGTAACCATCCCGCTTGGTATTATCATCACCGAGGAAACCATTATTACTACTTGTTTGGAACCACTACCTGTCCTCGATGTCTTTATCAACCGTCGCTTGCGTAATTTCTACACTTTCATGCGTTCGCGTTTTATCTTTCAGATTCTTTATCGCAATGCAGAGCTTTATCTAACAGCCCTTCGTTCGATTGACCGTAAGAGTGAACAAATCGAAAGTCAACTGCATCAATCAACTCGTAATGAAGAATTGATTGAGCTCATGGAATTGGAAAAAACCATCGTCTATTTCAAGGCCTCCCTCAAAACAAATGAGCGTGTGATTAAGAAATTGACCAGCTCAACCAGCAATATCAAGAAATACCTTGAGGACGAAGACCTGCTTGAAGATACCCTGATTGAAACCCAACAGGCTATCGAGATGGCAGATATTTATGGAAACGTCTTGCATTCTATGACGGAGACCTTCGCCTCTATCATTTCCAATAACCAGAACAACATTATGAAGACCTTGGCCCTTGTGACCATCGTCATGTCCATCCCAACCATGGTCTTTTCTGCCTACGGGATGAACTTTAAGGATAATGAAATTCCCCTAAACGGCGAGCCAAATGCCTTCTGGTTAATCGTCTTTATCGCCTTTGCTATGAGTGTCTCGCTCACTCTCTATCTCATCCATAAAAAATGGTTCTAAGAGGAGTTCCTATGTCTCAGATTGATCTACAAAAATTAACTAAGAAAAACCAAGAGTTTGTCCACATCGCTACTCAGCAATTCATCAAAGATGGGAAAACTGACGCTGAAATCAAGGCTATTTTTGAGGAAGTTATTCCTCAAATCCTTGAAGAGCAAGCCAAAGGCACTACTGCTCGTTCCCTCTATGGCGCACCGACCCACTGGGCGCATAGCTTCACTGTCAAAGAGCAATATGAAAAAGAGCATCCAAAAGAAAATGATGATCCAAAACTGATGATTATGGACTCAGCTCTTTTCATCACTAGCCTCTTTGCCCTCGTCAGCGCCCTTACAACCTTCTTCTCAGCAGATCAGGCTATCGGTTACGGTTTGATTACCCTTCTGCTAGTTGGACTGGTTGGTGGATTTGCCTTCTACTTGATGTACTACTTCGTTTATCAATACTATGGACCAGATATGGACCGCAGTCAACGTCCACCTTTCTGGAAATCTGTACTGGTTATCCTGGCTTCTATGTTCCTTTGGTTGCTGGTTTTCTTTGCAACAAGCTTCCTACCAGCTAGCCTTAACCCAGTACTTGCTCCATTGCCACTAGCTATTATCGGAGCAGCCCTCCTAGCCCTTCGATTCTATCTCAAGAAACGCTTGAACATCCGCAGCGCAAGTGCAGGACCAACACGCTATTAAGAGAATGATAAAAGCAACTGCAGATGCGGTTGCTTTTTTACTACTTTCTTGATTTAAAAGCATTCTTCTGAAATCCCACATAGCCTTCTCTTATCTTTTGTGATAAAATAGGCTCATACTCAATGAAAATCAAAGAGCAAACTAGGAAGCTAGCCGCAGGTTGCTCAAAGCACTGCTTTGAGGTTGTAGATAGAACTGACGAAGTCAGTAACATATATACGGTAAGGCGAAGCTGACGCGGTTTGAAGAGATTTTCGAAGAGTATCAATCTATTTCTAGGAGGATGAGATATGGTTTCTACTATTGGTATTGTTAGTTTATCTAGTGGCATTATCGGAGAAGACTTTGTCAAACACGAAGTGGACTTGGGTGTCCAACGTCTCAAGGATTTGGGACTCAATCCTATCTTTTTGCCCCATTCGTTAAAAGGCTTAGACTTTATCAAGGACCATCCTGAAGCCCGTGCGAAAGATTTGATGCAAGCCTTTTCTGATGATAGCATCGACATGATCCTATGTGCCATCGGTGGAGACGATACCTATCGTTTGTTTCCCTACCTTTTTGAAAATGGCCAACTAGAAAAAGTTATCAAACAAAAGATTTTTCTTGGTTTCTCAGATACAACCATGAACCATCTCATGTTGCATAAACTAGGTGTTAAAACTTTTTATGGTCAATCCTTTTTAGCAGACATTTGTGAATTGGACAAGGAGATGTTGCCCTATAGCTTTCACTACTTTAAAGAATTAATTGAGACTGGAAGAATCTCAGAAATCCGCCCTAGTGACGTTTGGTATGAGGAACGAACTGATTTTAGTCCCAAGGCTCTGGGGACACCTCGTGTCAGTCATGCAAATACCGGTTTTGAGTTGTTGCAAGGAAATGCCCAGTTCGAGGGAAAAATCCTCGGTGGTTGCCTCGAATCCCTCTACGATATCTTTGACAACTCTCGATACACAGATAGCACGGAGCTCTGCCAACAATACAAACTTTTCCCTGACTTGTCAGACTGGGAAGGAAAAATCCTCTTGCTAGAAACAAGCGAAGAAAAGCCTGAGCCAGAAGACTTCAAAAAGATGTTGCGAACTTTAAAGGACACTGGGATATTCGAGGTCATCAGTGGACTCTTGGTAGGAAAACCTATGGATGAAACTTTCTATGACGACTATAAAGAAGCACTATTGGATATCATTGACAGCAATATCCCTATTGTCTATAATCTGAATGTCGGCCACGCAACTCCAAGAGCCATTGTTCCCTTTGGCGTTCACGCCTATGTAGATGCACAGGAGCAAGTCATTCGCTTTGACTATAACAAAAAATAAATAGTTTCTCTATTTTTGTGCTTTTGTATTCGTTTTCGTTACAATTTGTATCTGAATTTATTGCATTTCGCTAATTTCTATGTTATCCTTTTGAAGGAGGTTTATATGACAAAACAAAAAATTAATCGAATCGTAGGTTCTATTGGTGCCTTTATTGGAATTATAGTATTTATTGCCTACATACCTCAAATTATCGCTAATTTACAGGGAAATAAAGCTCAACCATTTCAACCTTTATCAGCTGCTATATCTTGCTTAATCTGGGTTATTTATGGATGGACAAAGGAACCTAAGAAGGATTGGATACTAATCATTCCAAATTCAGCTGGTGTTATTTTAGGTGGAATCACTTTTTTGACTTCACTCTAACAAATCTAATAGTATATATAAAAAGCTGGGAAAAATTTCTCAGCTTTTTTCTATATTCTCAGATATGCTAGTGACCGCTTTTCCACTCACAATCATTCTCGTGATCATCAACCAGGCCTGCTGCTTGTAGAAAAGATAAGACTGCGACTGGGCCTGTGAACTTGAAACCTCGTTTTTTTAGATCTTTGGCTAATTTCTCAGACAGAGGTGTTTTAGCTGGAGCTTGGCGGTAATCGGGAACATCATTAACGACAGTTTTCCCCTCAACAAAAGACCAAAGATAGACATCAAAAGAGCCATATTCTTCCTGTAGTCGTAAAAATGCTTGAGCGTTAGTACGTGTAGAAAAAATCTTAGCACGATTTCGGATGATGGCTGGATTCTCTAACAAGGCTTCCAACTCGGTGTCGGTCATCTCTGCGACCGCTTGAATTTGATAGCCATGAAAGGCTTCTCGGAAAGCTTGGCGTTTGTTTAGTACCGTTTCCCAAGACAGGCCTGCCTGATAGGTTTCCATACACAACAACTCAAACAATGCTTGGTCATCATGGAGGGGCTGACCCCACTCCTCATCATGATAGGCAATGTAGAGCGGATTGGTCATCTTGACCCACGAACAACGTTTTGTCATGCTCTACTCCTATTTGACCAACATTTTAAGGGCGGACTTGATATAGTTCTCAGCTGTATCTGTCGTTCCTTCAAAGAATTTCTTGATTTTCTTGAGCTCTGTTGCCTTGTAGCCCAGAGCCAACATTGCTTCCATGGCTTCTTCCAATTCTTGGTTTTCTGCGCTAGCTTGTACTGCCACCTTAGCAGGAAGGTCATCTCCTGCAACTACTACCTTGCCTTCCAAGTCCAGCACCATCTGCTGGGCTGTTTTCTTGCCAATTTTAGGGAACTTAGTCAAGTAGGTGATGTTCTTGGTTTCAATGGCTTGAACCAAGCCAGCATTGTCATCAGCAGCGATAATAGCAAGAGCTGATACAGGACCAATCCCAGAGACCGAAATCAGACTGAGAAAGAGCTTCTTTTCGTCTTCTGAGCGAAATCCATAAAGCAGATGGGCATCCTCACGCACAACCTGATGCACATAAATTTGAGCTTCTTTGTTGACTTGTCCTGAGTAGGCATAAGGATTGGCCACATGCAGGATATAACCGATACCATTGGTTTCAAGAACAATGTATTTGGCCGTGATTTTGGTAATGATTCCTTTTAAATATTCGTACATAGTTTTCCTTTTAGTTTAATATTTCCCCAACTCACGGAGACTGGTGTGATTTTCCTGAATACGTCGGAACATCTTTTCCATATCCGACTTAGTAAAATGCACCAAAACAGGACGTCCGTGGGGACAGTTGTAGGGATTATCACATTGAGAGAGCTGATAAAGGAGTTGTCTGGCCGAATGGTCATCGATACGATGATTGGCCTTGATAGACCGTTTGCAGGACATCATGATAGCCAGCTCTGCCCGGTATTTCTTGATAGAAACCTCCTTGGTCAAGAGGAGCATGTCACACATTTCATAGATGCCTGACTCAATCTCCTCCTCTGCCATCCAAATAGGATGTTCACGCAGGATAAATTGATTTTCTCCGTACTCTGCTAGAAAGACTCCAACTTCCTCTAAAAGAGGCATTCTTTCCTTGAGACGCAGGGCATCATCTGCAGGAAATTCAAATATATAGGGCACTAGGAGTTGCTGCTGGCTCTGGTCAACATTGCCAATGCTTTCACGATACTCCTCGTACTTGACCCGTTCCTGAGCTGCATGCTGGTCTATAATGTAGAGCCCATCTCGTCCTTGGGCAAAGAGATAGGTTCCATGCATTTGCCCGAAAAATTCCAACTCTGGAAAGCTTGAAGATTCTTCTCGCTCCAGCTTGTCATAGGCCTTATCGAGACTAGCCAAATCTAACTCAGGATGGTCTAATTGATCATAGTTAGTAGGCTTTCTCTCTGCAAAATGCAGTTTTGCTGGCTTGGTCAGCTGGTCCAAGGTTTCCTTGGCAAACAGGGTTAAATCCTGCCCTTCCTCAGTCAATTCTACCTGATAATCAGCCACCTCAGCTTGGCTAGGTCTTGACGGCTCACTTTGCTCATAGTAGAGCGTATTTTCTTTGAGAGGGAGAATGGTCTGCTCCACCTTCTCACGATTGCGCACGGTCGATTTGGCAAGATTTTCCAAGGCATCTGGTATCAAGGTTTGTTCCTTGAGACTGTTGGAAATAGCCTCTGAAACCAAGGCCATCAGTTCTTTTTCCTTGGAAATCCGCACCTCTTGCTTGGTTGGATGCACATTGACATCCGCTAGATAAGGGTCGATATGGATGTGAATGACAGCCAGTGGAAAGCGACCTACCATGAGCTTGCTGCCATAACCGTCAAGAATGGCACGATTGAGCAGGAAGTTCTTGATATAACGGCCATTGATGAAGAGGCTGATATAGTTGCGATTAGCCCGAGTCAACTCAGGCAGAGACACAAAACCTGAAATCTCGAAATCTAAGTCAGAATTCTCAATTTCAATCATTTTCTTGGCACTCGCCAAACCGTAAATCCCTGCGATAGCTTGGCGCAGTTGACCAGTCCCTGCTGTTCGCGTCATTTCCTTGCCATCACTGATCAAACTAAAGGAAATCTCAGGATGAGCCAAGCCCAGACGGTTGACAATATCAATGATATGAGACAACTCCGCTTGCTGGCTCTTCATATATTTGAGGCGGGCAGGCGTGTTGAAAAAGAGATCCTCCACACAAACCTTAGTTCCCACAGGACTAGTCGCTGGGATGACTTCTTCAACTTCTCCACCACGCGCGACTAGCTTGGTTCCGTGACTTGCGCCCTCAACTGCTGTCAAAAGAGTTAAAACGCTGACGGATGCGATAGAAGGCAGGGCTTCACCACGAAAACCAAGCGTCCGAATTCGAAAGAGATCTGCCTGATTTTTTATCTTACTGGTCGCATGACGACGCAGAGCCAGCTCTACCTCATCGTGGGCAATTCCATGACCATTATCTGTGATTTGAATCTTCTTGAGACCAGCTTCCTCAATCTCAATGATAATCTGACTAGAGCCAGCATCAATGGCATTTTCTACCAACTCTTTAACCACACTGGCAGGACGTTCGATAACCTCTCCTGCCGCGATCTGGTTTGCCAACACCTCTGGCAATTCAATAATATGAGACATCTTTCAGCCCCTTTCTGTATCTTTTTTCCTAGAAATTGATTAGTGCTATTATACCATATTTCAGATAGGACAGAAAAGCAAGTACCACATAGGATCCAAATCCCTCCACATAGACAAAGTCCCTTGCAAGGGGCTGAAAAATAGTGTTTAATAAAGATGTACAAGAAGTGATCACAATTTTGTATAAAAAACAAGGAGAGAAATTTATGAAAGTAGAACTACAGATTAGTGAAACTTACGAGGAGGAAAAATTGATTGTCCAAGCACCTCAAGAGACCGAAAAAGTCCAAAAAGTTATCAAATTTGCAGAAAATCTGGACCAAAGAGAAAAAATCAAAGGAAAGATTGATAATCAGGTCTATCTCGTTGAGATTGGTAAGATACAACGCTTCTATATCGAGAATCGGAAGGTTCTAGCAGAAACGGCGAGTCAGACCTACAACATTGATTTACGGCTCTATCAAGTCCTTGAACTCCTGCCAACCAATTTTATCCAAATTTCCCAATCAGAAATCATCAATATCGATTCCATCTCTCATCTCAAGCTCACCCCCAACGGCCTAGTAGAAATTTTCTTGAAAAACGAAAGCTTCACCTACTCTTCACGCCGTTACCTAAAAACCATCAAGGAGAAATTAGAACTATGAAAAAACAAATCTTCCACGACGCAGCCACCGGTGTTCTTATCGGCCTCATCCTCTCTATCATCTTTTCACTCATTTATGCACCAAGTACCTACGCCCCGTTAAGTCCCGACTCTCTTATCGGACAAATGATGACTCAACATCAGGTTCACGGTGCCTTGGTCTTGCTCTACTGTACTCTTATCTGGGCAGCCATCGGTATTCTCTTCAACTTTGGTAAACGATTATTCAGCCGTGACTGGAGTTTGCTCCGTGCGACTCTGACTCATTTTTTTCTCATGCTAGTCGGATTTATCCCATTAGCAACCCTAGCAGGTTGGTTTCCTTTTCACTGGATTTTCTATCTCCAACTCATTATCGAGTTTGCGATTGTCTACCTCATCATTTGGACTATTTCCTATAAAAGAGCATCAAAAAAAGTAGACCATATCAATCAACTCTTGGAGCATAGAAAGTAAGAACCTCATAATAAGCAAAACCGAGAAAGAAACTTCTCGGTTTTGCTTTATCCTGCTGAACCTTTCTATCATAGCGGTTACTTTCAGATCTTCTTTGTAAATTTTCTGTAATTTTCTATCTTTTTTCAAAATATTCTTGCATTTTCCCAAAGTTTTTTGTAGAATATAGATTACATATCCAGATTATTCTGAAAATTCAAAAAGGAGTATTTATCATGTCGCAAGCTATTTCGTTAAATCAATCAACCTGGACAAGTAAACTAAAAGCAATGGGACCTGGAATCCTAATGGCTTCTGCTGCTGTTGGCGGTTCTCACATTGTATCTTCCACTCAAGCTGGTGGTTCTTATGGGTGGTCGCTACTCCTCTTGGTCATCTTAGCCAATGTCTTTAAATATCCATTTTTCCGTTTTGGTGCTGAATACACCGCTGATACTGGAAAGACTTTGGTTGAAGGTTATGCCGAAAAAGGAAAACTCTATCTCTGGATTTTCTTTATCCTCAATATCTTTTCGGCTATGGTCAACACGGCTGGTGTCGCCATTCTGTGCTCAGCTATCATCGCCAGCGCCTTCCCAATGATCGGTCTTAGCATCACTCAGTGGTCCCTCATTCTCGTTGCAATCATTTGGGCTATGTTACTCTTTGGAGGCTACAAACTCTTAGACGGCATGGCAAAATGGATCATGTCAGCTTTGACCATTGCAACTGTTCTTGCAGTTATCATCGCGGCGGTCAAGCATCCCGAATACAGCTCTGATTTTGTCGAGAAAACACCTTGGCAAATGGCAGCTCTCCCCTTCATCGTTTCCCTCTTAGGGTGGATGCCGGCTCCTATTGAAATTTCAGCTATCAATTCACTTTGGTCTGCTGAAAAGAAAAAGACCGTCAACTTTAACACAGAGGACGCTCTATTTGACTTTAACGTAGGTTACATTGGAACAGCTATCCTAGCTGTGTTCTTTGTAGCACTGGGAGCATTGATTCAATATCCTACAGGGCAAGCAGTTGAAGCCGCTTCAGCCAAATACATCTCTCAATTCGTGGGCATGTATGCCTCTGTTCTTGGCGAATGGTCCCGTTACTTGATTACCTTTATTGCCTTCCTGTGTATCTTTGGAACAGTTATCACTGTTATTGATGGCTATTCTCGTGTCAATCAGGAATCTCTCCGACTGCTAATCAGTCAAAAAGAAGACAATCGTAAATCTTTGAACATCTGGATGACCATTACTGCTATTATCGGTATCGTCATTATCAAGTTCTTCGCTGGTCAAGTTTCAACCATGCTCCGCTTTGCTATGATTGGTTCTTTCCTGACAACACCATTCTTCGCTCTTTTAAACTACGTCTTGGTAACGCGTGAAAACAAAAATCTTCCTTCTTGGCTCAAACACCTTGCCATTGCAGGATTGATTTTCCTCTTTGGCTTTGCCATCTTCTTTATCTACGCACTCGCAATCGGAAAAGCAGGTTAACTGACAAGCTCTAGATGAAGATAAGGTTTCATTTCAAGAGAAAATTCAGCAAATATTTCTATGATAAAAAGCATAAGAACAAGGTTTTGAAGACCTGAACTTATGCTTTTTTACGTTCTTAAAGACTGTTTATACTCAAAGAGCAGTTGAAAAACTCCAACCGCCTCTTATATTGAGTATTAGTTCTCCCTTTCCAACTCATACAAATCTGCAATAATTGTAGCCACATGTTTGATATCTCCCAGCATGCCCCGCATTTCAAAGTCAGCCAAGACAGGGAAACCAAAACGTTGACTGTATTGCTTGGCTGTCAGGCAGTATTGATTATTAAAGTTACGATTTCCTGAGCCAACCACGCCAAAACACTTACTAGCATTGTCACCATAGGCGATAAAATCCCCTACTGGCGTTGTCAATATTTCAACATCTCCGTTATCCACGCCATTCCCACCTTCCAGGTAAGTCGGCAAAAAAGCGATGTAAGGGTGATCCATTTCATAGAAATCGTGACCTTCCTTGACCAAATCCTTGATATGAATCTTTTGAACCTCAATCCCCTCGTACTGGGACAAGAGATAATCTTTCAAGCGCGTCACAAAACTCTCAGTATTGCCACTCAGACTGATATAAACTAAAGAAATTGTCTTCATATTTACCTCCATGATTTTATCTATAATCGAAAAATAACTACCAAGATTGTATCTTGATAGTTATTTTTTGTCAATACTTAGGCAAGTTCTTCTGTTTCCTCTTCTTCCGCCAAGGCTTTTTGCTGACGCCACATCTTGTAAAAGACAAGGGCTAGGAAGAGAACATTGATGACGATATAGAGAATGCTAACGGCTTGTGAAATAACACTTATCCCTAAACGCATGGTCTCATCGTGAACTAACTGCACAGCGTCTTGTAAAGTCACATAGCCATAAATCGAACCAATAATGGCTAGCAAAACATAGCCGACATAAGTATAGTTTGCATATTGCAAATTCTTACGAACAAGGAAGACAATAGCTACTACCACTAAAATAGCAGATAGCACAATCAAGGCCATATTAAAAATAGAATGAGTTGATTCTGCTACTCTATAGCTGTAATTAAGCTGGTCTTCTAATTGCTGAGCACTGACCCCTGCAACCTGTTTCTGAGCGGCACGAAGGGATTCTTTACTAGGTAAGGGACTCAACATTCCAAACAGAGACATAGCTGAAATAAGAGCAGACAAGATTAGCAAGACCCATAGATAAATCGGTTTCTTTTTCATAATAGAACCTCCTGATATTATTATCGATATTATAGCACTTTTTGTAAAGGGATACAAATATTATAGTGTAGTTTCTACCTGTTTTCGGTAAGCTTTTGGCGATTTTCCGCACAATTTTCGGAACACTTTATAGAAATATCCAACATTACTGTAACCAACAGCATAACAAATATCTTCGATGCTGTCACTAGTTGAAAGCAAGAGCTGCTGGGCAGCCTTAATGCGTTGTTTATTTAGTAACTCTGCGAAGGTCGAATTGGTTTCACGCTTAATCAACTGTCCCAGATAAACAGGATTGATAAAGAGATCCTTACTGATATCCTTGAGTGAAAGTTCTTTCTGATAATCACGCCCAATGACTTCTAGCACACTAACAACATTTTCATTCATACGATATTGTCCAAAGAATCGGGTCAGAGTTTCCTTGATATAAGGAACCAATTCATCGAAGGATTGAATAGCATGAATGGTTTTGACAATGTCCGTCATATCATCAGCTTTGAGGTGTTCAAACAAGTGGAAGACATCCATGACAAACTGGATAAAAAGCTGTTTGGTAATCGGAACACGTGGCGTATTTTCAAGAACCACCTTCTCCAAAAGATTCAACTCTTCCACGATTTGATTGAGATTCCCCTGAATGATAACCCTATAAATCGGTTCGTAGTAGGCAAAGAGACTCTGAGACTGTTTTAGATTTACAGAACCGTAAAAGAGGGCTCTCTCAGCATTCAGCTTCCAGCGTTCAAAGTGTTCTTGATAAGGAGCTTCAAAGGGAGTAACGACTAAACCATCTAGGGGTTGATCAGAAATCAAAATCTGCCAGTCTTGACCCAAGACATAGTAGGGAATGGTGAAGGAACCTTGTTTTTCCTTAGCTAGGCCTATCCACCAATTCTCCTCACCTCCTAAATAACTGACAAATCCAGCCTCGTCTAATTCTTGACTGAGAGTCTGACTTTTCTTCCCTCTCTCGCCGAGCTGACCTGCAATCTTCTCCAGCAGATTTCCTAACTCTACCTTATCAACAGGCTTGACCAAATAGTCCACAACACTAAGGTTCATGGCCTTTTTGACATAGTCAAACTCCTGATAACCTGACAGCAAGATATAGGCAGCATCTGGTAATATCTCTTTCATTTCCTTAATCATCTCCAGCCCTGTTTTGTCGGGCATATTGACATCGGAAATGATGACATCAACAGGATTTTCCTGGACATATTCTAGAGCCTCGTCGGCATGACTGGCTGTTGCGACGACCTCCATATCCCACTTATCAAAGGGAATCAAACGTTTCAGACCTTCTGTCACCATGTACTCATCATCTACTAATAATACTTTATACATTTTCTCCCTTTCTACTCATCTTGAATGGTAATACGATACTGAACACCTGCTTGCTCTGCAGACTCTACACTAATGGCATAGCGGTCCCCAAAATAGAGCACAAAACGCTCGTGTACATTGACAATCCCGATAGACTGCCTTTGGGCACTGTAGCTGGCTTGGTGTTCAAAATGTCTCTGACTTAGTTTTTCTCGGAGATTTGCCAGCTTTTCAGCCGACATTCCACGGCCATTATCGACCACCAAAATTTCCACAAAACCATCCTGTTTGAGAGCCTTGATGCTAAGCACATTATCTGTCCTCCGGTGGTCAACACCATGCGCGAAATAGTTTTCTACCAGCGGTTGCAAGGTGAACTTAGGAATCTTCATATTCTCTAACTCTGGGTCTATCTTGAAACCATAGGCAATGGATTTAGGATAGCGAACCATGCAGAGATAGCTGTATTTACGGCAAAATTCCAATTCCTGTTTGAGAAGAGTTTCTCTTTCGTCAGAAATATTGTTACGCAAGAGACTACTGAACTCATAAATGATATCTGCCAACTCATCTTGACTCTGCATAACTGCATACATGCGCAAGAATTCCAGCGTATTATACATGAAATGAGGATTGATTTGCGCCTGCAAGGCTCGCATATTGGCATCTTTTTGACTAAGCTCTAGCTGGTAAATATCATGGATATTCTTTTCCAAACGGTCCAACATATCATTGGTGGTCTCTGCGATTAGGAGCAATTCCTGGTCCTTTTCAAGTGTGTCAATACGAAGACCTTCCTCTCCTTGAGCAATAGCTTGAATGGAATCCACCAAATCCACTACCTGCTTTTGGTAATTAGCAAAAGTCTGCCTCAAAGTCAGATAGAGAATGACAATAAAAAGAAGACTCAAGCCCACAATCAAAGCAGAGCTAGTCACTGTTCCTTGTAAAACAAAGTTTTTGGGAACTGCCACCTGAACCTGATAGCCATGAGAGGTCACACCAACAAACCAGTTCTCATGCTCCCTATTGACCCTCTCACCAATATGAAAAATCTCCGTATCAAAAGGCGATGTCACAGTCACAGCCATAGGGATATGACCTCGGGTATTGTCTACAGCATGATATAAGATTTCTGGGTCCAAGGAGATATAAACAACTCCTATGGATTGATCCGTCGCTGGGTCTAAAATAGGAACTCCAAAACTATTGGCCTCCGGTTTAAAGTCTTCCGCAAGTACCGTATGACCACCTCTCTCGTTTCTACTTGAAACATAAACATCTTTGAAATCCTGTAAGACAATTGCAACACCCGTTATATAATCATTTTGGACATAAAGATCGTCAATATTTTCATACAGAGAAATAGAAGTTGATGAAGCTGCTTGATGCTCCAACAGCCAATAAAAATACTCAGAAGTGGATAGGCTAAAGTACTTATAAACCCCTTGTATACGGTCTTGATTGGCTACTAAATCTTGCGCTAGCTGGGCTGACTCGCGATAATAATACTCCACCTCTTCGACTGTTCGAGTGGTTACACGCTGGGCTACTCTCTGGGCTTCCTTTTCCCGTGAATCCCAGTCAGCATAGGAGAGTAAGATTGCAAAACTCGCAATAATAATCATCATAACTGAACTGTAGGTTCGCAGAAGCGTATGTAGCCAAAACTGCTTCATTCTATTTTGTCGCCAATTTTTCATGGATACTTTCATAGACTGGTTCCAACATATCACTGATAAAGAAATGCCACATCCCAATTCCTACAAAGAAAAGCAGGGCAGGCATATAGTAGCCAATTGCCACAAGTAGCACTGTCCCAAGGAGAACCTTGGCCACAGCTGCTAGACTCATAAAGATGCCAATCAAGGATAGTTTGAGACTATTTCGATAGGATAAGTCAAAATAAACTTGTAGTTTCAAGGACACTGTATAGGCCAAAAATAGCAAGGTAACTACTAGAACATTCAAAAATGTCGCAATCAAATGAATAATAGTCTGATGAGGCAATTGCACCAAGAGATACAAGCCATAGACTAAAACTAGATCCAAGCCTAGAAAACTATAAAAAATCAAATTACTTGAGACAAAATTTTGCTTGTAAAGAGTCCAAGCATCCTTCAAACTGTATTCCCGAAAACTATAACCATGTTCCGCATACAAGCTCATCAAGGTGGCACTAGCCGGCGCTAAACCAAGAATAATCCCTCCCGCCAATGTTAATAGCCAAAAGAAGGCTGTCGCAATCATCCCTAAAAAGAAACGATTAAAGACAAAGTCTAAAAATCTCCCCATGATATCCCCCTAAAAATAACTATGAAACCATTATATCATATTTCAAGCGTTTTCAAAAACTTCTACTATCCATTTACAATCCCACCAAACCATGGTAAAATGAGAATTGTGAAAAAATTATCAGGAGACAATTCATGAAGAAATCTATCTTAACTACACTGCTTTTTGCAGTTCTTTACTTCCTCTCCATGGGGATTGGTGTCCTTTTGGGCAATCTCCTTGACCAAACTGGAAACATGTTTTATGCGCCTGCCTTTACTGCCCTTGTCGGCGGTAGTGTCTATATGATTCTAGTCGCAAAAGTTCCGCGTTTTGGAGCCATTACCACTATCGGCCTTGTTATTGCCCTCTTTTTCTTGGGGACTAAACACGGTGCCGGTGCCTTCCTTCCTGGAATTATCTGTGGTCTGCTAGCAGATGCAGTAGCTAACCTAGGAAAATACAAGGACCAAACAAAGAACTTCCTTTCTTTCATTCTCTTTGCCTTTAGCTCAACAGGACCAATCTTGCTTATGTGGATTGCACCCAAAGCCTATATGGCTACCCTTCTGGCAAGAGGAAAATCCCAAGAATATATCGACCGTATCATGGTCGCGCCAAATCCTGGAACCATCCTTCTATTTGTTGCAAGTGTAGTCATCGGAGCCCTATTGGGTGCCTTGATTGGACAAGCCTTGAGTAAAAAATTTGCGCAGAAAATCTAGTCAAAAAAAGAGCCAGGCGGCTCTTTTTTATTTATGGCTCAAGACTTAGTCAAGAAGTCTCCCAAGAATTGGATAGCAAAGATAATCAAGATGATAACGATGGTTGCCAAGATAGTCACATCGTGATTGTAGCGGTTAATACTCAATGAAAATCAAAGAGCAAACTAGGAAGCTAGCCGCAGGTTGCACAAAACACTGTTTTGAGGTTGGAAATAAGACTGACGAAGTCAGTTACATATACCTACGGCAAGGCAAAGCTGGCGTAGTTTGAAGAGATTTTCAAATAGTATAGATCCATAAGCGATGGCTACATTACCGATACTACCAGCTCCAACCGCACCGGCCATAGCTGTTTCCCCAACAAGGGAAATCAAGGTTACAGTCGTCACACGAATCAAGTCTGGAAGACCTCTAGTAAGCCTGTTCTTCCTATGTTAAAATTTTTTACCTGAAAAACTTCTTTTTTCTAGGGATAAAATGAGCCCTATCACACTCACTAGCAAAAACACCCACCAACAAAGCCTGATATCTTGTAAAGCTAAGAAGGAAAATACAGACATCCCCAAGGGTAATGTTAGGGAAAAAATCATACTCAAGAGATTATTACTTCTAGCTAATACATCTGCACTCAAATTAGACAGTAACAAAGTATCTAATTTAGGCATTGATTTCGACATCAAATACATGACAAAGGCTAAGTAGGCAACACCTACTAGAGGAGAAAACTCTAAAATATTAGCAGTAGCCAACAAGACAAACAGAATTGCATTGAGCGATAGCAAACTTGAAAACGACCATTTCCCAAAATAATCATGGGGGGTTAAGCTACCAAGAATAGCTCCTCCCAAGCTAACACATTCAATTAAAAATAGGGATTGAGCATAGCTGAGATGATAGATAGTATGGTCTAATAAGTAAAAGTGATAAATACCTCCAACAGCTCCTCCCAAAGTATTCATTACCAAAATGACAAGGATAATTTTAAGCAATGATTTACTTTCTCTCTGTCTAAAGATATCATCCATGTCCGCATATATTGCCTTAACTTGTTGAAGTAAACTAATCGACTCATTCTCTACACTTACAGACAAATGCGTCAATTCTCTTCTATTTTTGAACAAAATGAGAGAAGATAGTAAAAAGAAGCCAGCATTCACAATTGCAACAAAAGAAAAATTTTGATGACTGGTTGTGAGTAACCATACTCCTAAGGCCTGACCTCCTAGATTTGATAAATAGGAAATAAACTGAGTAAAGGAATAAGCTTCATAGAGTCTATCTTCGGAAATATTATGCTGGATAATCGGCATACGAAGGCCTGCTGTATAATCTGATAAAATATCCGAACAGATATTAACCATACAGATAAAAGCAAACGTTACGAAGTTCTGATCATGAATCACACCAGCAATCAAAAGAAATAGCAGACTTTGCACACAACCAACCCAGATAATTGTCCTTGCTTTATTCCGAGTATGATCAGCCTTAATCCCGACATAAAAAGTAAATAGGAAAGGTAAAATCGTAATCATATTCGCCATAAATACAGCTATATTCTTAAAGGGTAGACTCGCAGCATAAACGATAAATACCAGATTATAAATATAAGCTCCACTTGAGCTCAAAAACCTTGATAAGGTAAGTATTCTAAATAAATGGTGGTTTAAGAATAGTTTCATAAGAGGCCTTTCTCACATTTCAAAGAGTATTTCATTGAAACCAGTCTAACAAAAAAAGCGGGACTCCCCACTTTTTTGTAATATATTTTTTCTGCAAATAGAAACTCTAGAGCCTAGAAACTACTAATTATCAATCCACCTACAAGCCTATTTATTTTTCGTCAATCGATGTAATGAGAATATATTACAAATCTTCATTTGAGAGCTGATTTGCAAAATAGTTTTCATAATATCTTGCACCATCTATATATTCTAAATCTTGTAAGATTGTAATACCCCTCTGGATTTTTTCAAGACCCTTATTTTCTACTTTAAAAATAGTATCATAATACCCTTTAGCAATCATATAAATAATTTTAAGATAGGCTTCAGATTCTGGCAATTCTCGTTTTTCAATCTGAAAAACAAAATAGTCTGCTTTTAATTTATCCTTTTCCTCTATTGCTTTAAAGAGTCCATTAATTAAAATGGTATCAATAGCGACTTTGTTACTAGGTAAAGAGCCTAATAAATCTGTCTTTTGTAACATCTCCCTAGAATATTTAAAATAGAGGGGCAGAGGAAACAAAGTAGAAATAGTTGAAAATAGTTCTAATTCATAATTTCCCCAGATATCAATAGTAAAAAAATAGTCATAGAGAAAAGTCAGTTCTTCATCCGTTGCCCTTATTTCTGAAGCAAAAAACACAAGAAGGCTTTTGATACGAATCATTTGTAAAAGATAGCTCTTTTCACCACTTAATCTATACTTTTGAGTCGTCTCTTCATACAAGGAGTGTAGAGAATCAATCCCTTCTCTATCATATAGTTCCCAGAGATTTTCTTGAAAAGCCAAAATCTTTTTCTGAGAAAAACCACGTACCAAGTACATAAATTCATTCAAATCAGAGTGGATATTATCTAAGGCAGCAATCAATTTCATAGATGATAAGTCTGCTTCTCCACGCTCAAATTTGCTTAGCATGGAATAAGTAAACTCTCCTCCCGTCGCCTCCTGTAGAGATACATTCCGACTCTTTCTCAATTCTTTAAAAACTTCTCCCAGATTTTGCATATTGACTCCCCACAATTCTTAACTCTCTTACTCTTAAAAGTAACGGTTGATAGCAGCTAGTACAGAGAATTTTAAGTCTTGACTATAACGACAACTCCTATGAATTGATGTACAGATGGCCTAGCTCTTTTTTATTTATGGCTCAATTTTTTGGTCAAGAAATCTCCCAAGAATTGGATCGCAAAGATAATCAAAATGATAATGATGGTTGCTAAGATAGTCACATCGTGATTATAGCGGTTAAATCCATAAGCAATGGCTACGTTACCAATACCACCTGCTCCAACCGCACCCGCCATGGCTGTTTCACCGACTAGTGAAATCAAGGTTACAGTCGTTACACGGATCAAATCTGGAAGACCTTCGGATAGGTAAACTCCTACGATGTCCCAGAAGGTCGCTCCACTAGCTTGAGCTGCCTCAATGACACCACCATCTAGCTCAGCCAATACCACCTGTACTTGACGGGCAAAGAAGGCAAAGACTGCAAAAGATAGCGGTACGATAGCCGCATTTGGACCAATGCTTGTCCCTACAATTAGATGGGAGAAGGGTGACAAGACTGCCAAGAGAATGATAAATGGTACCGCACGGAAAATAGAGGTAATCTTATCTAAAATCCAGAAAACGACCTTATTTTCCAAGACACCACCTGGCGCTGTCAAAACAAGGAAAAGACCTGCCACTAGCCCCAAGAACCCTCCGATGATGAAAGAAAGAACTGTCATATAGAGGGTTAAGTAGATGGCTGTTCCCCAGCCTGCTTGACCAGCCCAACCCATCTTATAGACATTTGGCAAATAGGTTTGAATCAATGATTCCATCTTACTGTCCTCCCTTCAATACTTTTAGCTGTACGCCTGCTTGACGAATGGCTTCTTGGGCACCTGCCAGTGCTGCTTTTTCACCTGACAAGACCACCACCAATTCTCCAACAGGAGTACCATCGAGAATTTCGATATTCCCATAGAGGATATTAGCCGTCACTTGGTAATGCTTGTACAATTCATTCAAAAGTGGCTCGTCTGTTGAAGCACCTGCGTACTTGAGTTGAACCAAGAGACTGTTTTCAGACAAGTGTTCCACGATTTCTTGCTTCTCAATTTTGACCATAGCTTCATCAATGCCTGTAGCTGTTGAGATAAAGTCTTGAGTCAAAGCTTGTTTAGGATTTGAGAAGATTTCAAGGACGCTACCCTCTTCAATCAAACGCCCATCCTGCATGACTGCCACACGGTTGGCAATGTCTTTGACAATCTGCATTTCATGCGTAATCAAGACAACCGTCAAGCCTAATTTTTGGTTCAAATCTTGCAACAAGGCCAAAATCTGCTTGGTTGTCTTAGGGTCAAGGGCAGAAGTCGATTCGTCTGAAATCAAGATTTTTGGATCATTTGCCAAGGCACGCGCAATGGCCACACGCTGTTTTTGCCCTCCAGATAGTTGTGAAGGGTAGTTTTCAGCACGATCTGCTAAACCAACCAAGTCCAACAACTTAGCTACTTTAGATTTCTTTTCTTCCTTGCTGAGTCCAGAGTGTTTGAGGGCAAAGGCTACATTCTCCTCTGCCGTCTTTTGACTCATCAGGTTAAAATGCTGGAAAATCATCCCGATATCCTGACGTTTACGACGCAACTGCTCTGCCGTTAAGGTCACCTTGCCATCAAAAATCACATCGTCGTCAATGGTAATTTTCCCTGCAGATGGTTTTTGCAAGAGGTTAATCACCCGTACAAGGGTTGATTTCCCTGCTCCAGAATATCCAACGATTCCGTAGATATCCCCTTCTTGGATGTGAATAGTCACATCCTTGACCGCTGTGATGGTTCTCTTCTTCTGATGAAAAGTCACATCGATCTGATCTAACTTGATAATATCTCTACTCATAGCTTCTAATCAGCTCCTCTACTAATTCAATATGGGTGTAATAATCGGCGATTCGCACATTTTCATCTCCACCGTGGTCTCGGCTATTGGCATTTCCTAGACCAAAAGCCACCATTGGCACCTCTAGGGCATCAAAGACCGTATGCATAGGCCCTGTCCCAGCTGTAGTCGGCAAGACTGAAACGCCCTGTGGATAGAATTTCTTAGCCAACTCGATTACATTGAGAATAGCTGGCGCGCTCATATCGCTTCGATAGCTCATCTCTCCCAAGGTATAGTATAATTCTACCTTATCAAAGCCATTTTTGTCTAGCTGTTTCCGAATTTTTTCCAGAACATCATGCGGTTCTAGGCCAGGAACCAAACGAACTTCTAGCTTAGCACTGGCTTCTGCTGGCAAAATCGTTTTGACTCCTTGCCCTTGATAACCTGACTGAATCCCTTCGATATTAAGAGCTGGCTCGAAAAAGAAACGTTTTAGAAAGTCTGCGCGGTTCTCTTGTAAGAGAGGCAATTCCAAACCATAAATCTGGCTGATTTCCCCAGGATTGCGTTGAGCATAGATATCCACCAAAGCCAATTCACGTTCATTTGGCTCTTGTACTTCTTCGTACAAACCTTCAACCAAGATACGACCATCTGCGGCACGAAGAGACTGTAGGGCTTGAAGGAGGTACCAGGGAGCTGACTCCACAACCCCACCATAACTAGAATGGATATCGACATCAGCGCTTTTTACTTTGGCATCAAAGGTCACAATCCCCTTATTTCCACCAGAAATTTCTAGCTGTTCCAAGGCATTTTTGGTCCCTTGTTCCCAGACCAATAAATCCGCACCACGGAGTTTATCCGCATGTTTTTCCAGATACTTATCTAGGTCTGTCGAAGCCGATTCCTCCGCTCCCTCCATGATAAAACTGATATTGACAGGCAGATCATCATGGTGCTGCATGTATTTTCTCAAAGCACTCAAACGAGCTGTGATATGCCCCTTATCATCATCAACCCCACGCCCATACATGAAGCCATTGCGCACCGAAAGCGTAAAGGGATCCTCTGTCCAGACCTGATCTCCGTCCGCTGGCACAGTGTCATAGTGGTTATAGAAAATCAAGGTTTTGGCATCTGGACGCGAACTCTTGAAATGTGCCATGACAAAAGGCGCCGTGTAAGTCTCATCAATCTCCACTTCAGCCCCAACACGCTTGAAAATCTCACCCAGATAGTTGGCAACTTCTTTGAGACCCACCTGTTGGGCAAAGACCGACTTCTTAGAAATCAAGGTACGCAAAACCTCAAAATAATGCTGGGCTACATGATCCTTTTCAAATTTTTCAATTTGTTCTTGTTCGCTAGGAAAAACCATTTTCTCTCTACCTTTCTATGAACTACTCTTCCTGACAATCCATGCTCTATACAAAAGCAAGAGGTGGAATTTTCTCTCCCACCTCCCTGTTTCTTATTACCAAACTGGTTGATCCAAACCGTCTGATGTTTCTTCGATAACTTTTTTCACTTCATCTGTATGGTAAGCTGCAACAACTTTCTTGATAGCATCAGCCTTAGGTGATGATTCCCAATCTTTTTTCGCAACAATGATGTTGTACCATTGTTTTGAGTTTTCATCAGCTTGTTCTTTGAAAAGTGCTTTCTTGTAGTCCAATTTTGCTTCTGTAACGAAGGTATTGTTTACAACGGCAGCGTCAACTGATGACAATGAACGAGCTGTTTGGCTAGCGTCCAATTCAGTGATTTTCAAGTTCTTTGGATTTTCTTTGATGTTAGCAACTGTTGCAAGAGCAGTTCCTGAAACATCCAATTTAATCAAGCCAGCTGATTGAAGCAAGTAAAGCGCACGGCTTTCGTTTGTAGCATCGTTCGGTACAGCAATTTCTCCGTTTGCTGGGATGTCTTCTACTTTAGTGTACTTGTTGTCACTTCCATTCAAACCTGAGTAAAGGCGAATTGGAGAGATGTAAGTATCAGCAATCGCTACAAGGTCTTTCCCGTTTTCTTTGTTCCAGTTGTTCAAGAAGTTGTAGTGTTGGAAAGCGTTCAAGTCTACTTCACCATCAGCAGTTGCCTTGTTTGGTTGTGAGTAGTCTGTGAACTCTGTAAATTCCAAGGTAATACCGTCTTTTTTAACCAATTCTTGGATTTTGTCCCAACGTTTTTCTTCAGAACCGCTACGGTTAACAGTTGCGATTTTGATAGTTGTTGCATTGTCTGCTTTCTTTTCTGAGTTTCCGCAAGCTGCAAGAGCCAAACCTGCGACTGTAGCAAGGGCTGCTACACCAAGCCATTTTTTGATTTTCATGATTCTTTCTCCTTAAAAATAATACCGTACTAGTATCTCACAATTTGTTTGATTTCACAAATTGTTATTAGATAGCCAGATATATAGTTTAAAACTATATCCCTAAAAACTGAGAAATCATCCACCTTACTCAGAATGGATGATTTCAAGAAATTATTTAATATCAGCTTCTGCTGGTAGATAAGTGTCTCCGAAGAATTGTTTGGACAATTTTTCAAGAGTTCCGTCTTTGTAGAGTTCTTGGATACGTTTGTCTACAAATGTTTTCAACTCATCTTGACCTTTAGCAAGAAGTGGGTAAACATAAGGTTGTTGGTCGCTTGGAAGTTCGATCACTTTCAAGTTGTCCAAACCTTGGTCCTTGATGACTGTTTCAACACCGATTTTATCAAAAATCTTGTAGTCAAACTGGCCATCGCTCAAGCGTCCCATGATTTGTTGGAAGTCTGCTTTAGTATACTTTAGGACAGTTGGATTATCTGAATGTTGTTTGTTGTAGTCTTCTAGCTGTTTAGCAGAAGTTGTCCCTTGAACAACTTCTGTTGATTTTCCACCGATATCATCAAGCGATTTGATGCTAGGGTCATCTTTTTTCACTACAAGAACGTTAGGGTTTTTAGCAGTTGGAGCTGCATAAAGGTATTTTTCAGCACGTTCTTTAGTGTAGCTGATGTTGCTAACAGCCATATTGTAACGGTCGGCATCAAGTCCTGCAAAGACTCCTGACCACTCTGTCTTCTCAAACTTGACATCATACTTGTCAGAGTCTTTAAAGATAGCGCGAACCACTTCAATTTCGTAACCAGTCAATTCGCCATTTTCTTCATAGTTGAATGGTTTTGGTGTAGCATTAGTTGCAACGATAATTTCTTTCTTGCTAGCTGCTTCTCCTTCTTTCTTAGCACCACCTGAGCAAGCTGCTAACACACCTGCAGCAACAAGCCCTAGGGCAGCAAGAGATGAGTATTTAACGATTTTTTTCATGTCATTTCCTCCAAAATAGAATACCTTATAATCTTAACAGAAAAAGAGCATTTACGCCATTATATGATATCTATCTCTGTGATAGGTTTTCTTTATGACCGATTTAAAAGACCAAACGCAAGACGGCAATCAAGACCACTCCAAAGAGAACCGTTCCGACTAGATTGCGATAACGAAAGGCTACCCAAGCCGTTGGAAAGACTGCTAAGAAGTCCAGCCATTTGATTTGAGGAAGACTCCCAACCTTGCCTGTCACTACGCTTGAAAGAATCAAGGCAAAGATAATGGAAACGGGCAAGAATTTCAAAAAACGCTCAACGATAGCAGGCAAGCCCTTATACTTGACCAAGATGAAGGGAATCATACGGGGAATCCAGGTCACCAAGCCAGAGAAAATAACGGCTAATAAAAGATACTTACTGATCATCTAAAACCACCCCCATGCTACAACCAAGTAGCGTCGCAAACAGAACAGCTAGCGACTGAGACACCACTGTCAAGAGTAAAAAGAAGGACACCGCAACAACCGCTAGGATAATGAGCAGATTGCGGACAGGAATCCGTCTTTGCATAATCTGAAACTGCGAAGCAAAAATCCCGATGAACATCCCCACCAGAGCAAAATCTAAACCAAAGATTTCTGGATTTGGTAACAGGCCACCTAGAGCCGTTCCAACCACTGTCCCCACAAACCAAGCCACATAGCTGTTGAGATTGTTTCCATGCATCCACATCGGATTGACCTTGTCTGTATGGGCCAATTCGCCCATCAAAACACCATAAGTCTCATCCGTCAAGATACTAGACATACCGATATTGTGCCAGAGACTGGTATGACGGAAATAAGTCGATGCGTGCAAGCTCAACAAAAAGAGACGCAAATTAATCAAAAAGACCGTCATGGCAATGGCAGCCACAGGTGCTTGAACCGCAATCAGTGCCAGCATGGCAAACTGGGCACTCCCAGCATAAACAAAGAGGCTCATCAAGCCCATCTCAACAGGTGTCACATAGGGCGCACCGATAATTCCACAGGCCAGCCCGATACTAACATAACCAAGGGCCGTTGGCATAGCTGCCTGCGCCCCCTCCCAAAATCCTTTTTCTTTCATCTTTCTCCTCATATTGTCTTAATAGGTGGGCTGAAAAGGCTCCAGCCATAGCATGGACTATTATAACACATTCAGGAAAGAGAAAAAAGTCTGTTGATTGTAATCAGACAGACTCCATTTTATTCTTATTTAATCTTGAAGAATTGAACAATTGCCACAATACCTTGATAAATAAAGACAAAGGCAATGGTGTAACTAATATAGAGACCGGTCATCAATGGGTGTCCCATCATGATTAAACCTGCTACGATTCCTAAAATCCCCATCCAAACTAGAGGGGTACCTACCGATTTATCCGTCTTACGAACCTTGAAACCAACGATAGTTTTTGTAATACCATTTGTCAAGGCCCATAAAGAAATGATAAATGGTACAAATGTTACCATTTCAATAAAGCTACCTGAGAACAAGGTAAGAGCGAGGATGAGGGTAACAATTCCTCCAAATAAATTCCAGCCATGCTTTTCTTCTGATTTGAAGTATTGTACAATCTCAGAAATCCCTTGAACTGCAAATACAAGTGCAAACCAGAAAGTCATGGAAGCCAAGCTAATAAGAGGATGTGCAAACATATTAAAACCTACAAAAACTGCAAAAATACCCGCAATTAGTAACAACCATTTCCAAATTTTCGACATTATTTTTCTCCTTTTTTAGAGGAATCTTCCTCTAGTATTCCATAAATCATCATATCCAAAACCTGTGATAATTGATGTTCATATCCTGAAACCAAGTCAGGCAAACTGCTATCTGACGAAACAGTTAAATAATAGGAACGAAACATATCCTGAATCAATCGCAGATAGTCCATAGCTCGTTTCTCATCAATATGCTCTTTCAGTTTGGATTCTGATATAAGTTTTTGACAAACTTGTTCATTCAAGTCCAAAAAGATAGCTTTCTGTGGTGCAATGTCTGCTTCCAATTCTTCTGGTGTCGCAATCATTGCCTCAAAGAAAATGTGGCTATGTTCTGGGTATTGCTGATAAAATTGGTGACGTCTTTCCATATAATCAGCTAAGGAGGGCACTTGACCTTCCACCCCCAGAAACACTGCCAAAGCTTTCTCAAAACTCTCCTGAAAACAAGTTAGATAGAGGTCTGATTTCCCTGAAAAATTATGATACAAAACTCCTTTGGAAATACCATCCACTTTACAAAGTTCATTGATGACAAAACCTTGATAGCCTTTTGTAGCAAATTCAAACAAAGCAGCGGTAATGATTTTCTCTCTTCGTAGTCTTGTTTTTTCTTCTTTTCTCATGTATTTATCTCTACATTTTTTAATTATAAACCGATTGGTCTGAAATGTCAAGCAACTTTCTCAAAAATTTAA